>JAJQDF010000078.1 GCA_021202325.1 Clostridiales bacterium
ATAATTTGTGATTGTTACTGCAGTTGTGATATAATGAAACAAACGTAACCCGTTATGGGCAATTGCGCCCACACATCTAATATTTTGATTGAGGAGTTAATAATGATAGCTATAATTTTGGCGGCAGGATATGCGACAAGACTTTATCCCTTGACCATAAACAGGCCGAAAGCGCTTTTGCCTATTAATAAAAAGCCTATAATTGACTATATTGTGGACGAAATAGAGACCATAGAAGAAGTAAAGGAAATAATCGTTATTTCAAATCATAAGTTTGCCGACTGCTTTAATGAGTGGGCTGAGAATTTGGAATGCTTGAAAAAGATAGAAGTTCTGGACGACGGAACGACCACAGAGGAAACCCGCCGGGGCGCCATAGGCGATATACTTTATGCCATCGAAGAAAAAAATATCGATGACGAGCTGCTTGTTATTGCCGGCGACAACTTCTTTACCTACAGCCTTAAGGATTATTTCGGCTACTATAGGCTCAAGGACAGGGACTGCGTATGTGTTAAGAAATTTGATAACAGGGAAATGCTTAAGCAGTTCGGTGTGGCGCTTCTGGATGAGGACGGACGGGTGCTGGACATTGAGGAAAAGCCCGAAAATCCCAAGAGCAATACGGCGGTATATGCGACCTATATGTATAAGAGAGACACCGTACCCATGTTCAGGCAATACATTGACGAGGGCAACAAGCCCGATGCGCCGGGATATTTTGCCGAATGGCTCTACAAGAGGAAGGAAGTATATGCCTATACATTTGACGGAGAGTGCTACGATATAGGAACGCCGGAGAGCTATAGGAGCGTTTGCGAGGAGTACGAGAAATAAGCGGAACTGTTGGAAATAGAGGGAATGTCGATTCTGATGTTCCCTTATTTAGTGCTATGGAGGATAATATGAGCGAAAACGAGAGCAATTGGATTGAAATATTTATTGAAACCGAAAGGGAGGGCTTCGAGCCCGTCAGCGGCATTATATATCAGTGCGGCATAAACGGAGTAATGATAGAGGACAGCGAGGATTTTACAGAGTTTCTCGAAAATCCGGCCAGGGACTGGGACTATATCGAGGACGAACTTGTGGAGGAAAAGACAAAGGCTAAAAACGGCGTTACATTCTTTGTAAGGGATAACGCCAACGGCATAGAAACACTGAATATAGTAAAGGAAATGCTGAAATCTGCCAAGGAAAACGAACCTGAGATAAACTTCGGAAGCCTTGAAATGACCGTAAAGAACATAAAGGAGGACGACTGGGCAAACAACTGGAAGAAATATTTCAAGCCCTTTGCCATAGGCGATAAAATTGTGATACGTCCTTCCTGGGAGGAATACGAGGACGACGGCACAAAGAAAATACTGAAAATAGATCCCGGCCATGTTTTCGGAACGGGAACCCACGAAACAACTCAGCTTTGCATTGAGTTCATAGAGGAATATATGAAGGAGGGGGACAACATCCTTGACATAGGCTGCGGCAGCGGAATATTATCCATTGCTTCGCTGATACTTGGCGCCTGCCATGCCGATGCCGTTGACATAGATCCCAACGCCATAGATATAGCCTATACCAATGCAGGAATGAATGACGTCGGAAAGGATGTATACACCGTTGTCAGCGGAAACATATTGACCGACGAAAATCTGGATGAGGCCTACAGCGGCAAAAAATATGATGTTGTGGAGGCCAACATTGTGGCCGATGTTATTATTGCACTTACCGATAAGGTGCCGAACTATATTAAGGACGGCGGAATATTCATATCTTCGGGAATAATTGCGGAAAGACTGGACGATGTGCTTTCTGCGCTTAAATCCCATAGCTTTGAGGTGCTTGACATAAAGAGAAAAAAGGGCTGGGCGGCCGTTGCCTCCAGATATAACGGGTGAGGACTATGCCGAGATTTTTTACTGAGCCGGAAAACATAAAGGACAACATTATTACACTAAGCGGCGATGATGCCGGGCATATATCGAGAGTCTTAAGAAGCAAGATAGGCGAGATCCTCACCGTCTGCGACGGCACGGGTAACGACTACGAGGCTGAGATAACTGAGATTACAGAAAAAGAAGTCAGGCTGAATATAATAAAAACAACCTTTACCGCCAGTGAACCAAGTGTTAAAATAACTCTCTATCAGGGACTGCCAAAGGGCGACAAGATGGAGACAATAATACAGAAATGCGTGGAGCTTGGCGTGACGAAAATTGTACCGGTCAATACCGAAAGATGCATAGCCAAGCTGGACAAAAACAAGGAAAAGAAAAAAACAGAACGCTGGCAGAAAATATCCGAATCCGCCGCAAAACAGAGCGGCAGGGGAATTATACCCGAGATTGGCGGAGTGATGAGCTTTTCAGAAGCTGTGAAACAAGCTTCTGAAACAGACGGCGCAATGATTCCCTATGAGCTGGAGGAGGATAGAGGCCTGAAAGAATTTTTGGACGGCTTCAAAGGGCAGACATTGGCCATATTCATTGGGCCGGAAGGCGGTTTTTCCGCCGATGAGATAGACAGGGCTCTGAAAGCAGGCATACTGCCGGTGACTCTCGGAAAGAGAATACTGCGGACGGAAACCGCCGGAATGGCGGCCATAGCCAACATACTGTTTTATATTGATATGTGAGGGATAAATATGATTTATTTTGATAACGCCGCCACAACGAGAGCATTGGACGAGGTATCCGAAAAGGTGGAGCATATGCTCCTTGACAACTACGGAAACCCTTCGTCGGTCAGCATGATGGGCGTAAATGCCGAAAGGGAAATAATAGAAGCCAGAAAAGTAATGGCGGCGGCAATAAATGCCGAGCCGGATGAAATATACTATACTTCCGGCGGTACGGAAAGCGACAACTGGGCGGTTTTCGGCACAGCCATGGGCTATATCAGAAGCGGAAAGCATATGATAACAACAGCTATTGAGCATCCGGCGGTAACTATGCCTATGATGAGGCTTAAGGAGCTGGGCTGGGATATTACGATTCTCGGCGTAGACGACAAGGGATATATAAATATAGATGAACTAAAAGCCGCAGTTAGGGAGGACACCGTCCTTGTAAGCACAATACTTATAAATAACGAGATAGGCACAATTCAAAATGCCGCAGAAATAAGCAAGGCAGTAAAGTCCGTAAATCCTCATACGCTCTACCATGTGGATGCGGTTCAGGCCTTTGGAAAATATCCTATTAACGTCAAAAAAATGGGCATAGATATGCTTTCCATGAGCGGACACAAAATCCATGGCCCCAAGGGCATCGGCATATTTTATATGAAAAAGGGACTTAAGGTAAAGCCCTTCATATACGGCGGCGGTCACGAAAGAGGCATGAGGTCGGGAACTGAAAATACCCCGTCAATCGTAGGGCTTGCCGAAGCCGTGAAAATAGGCATAGAAGAACAGGAGAAGGCCAAGGAAAATGTCATGGCGGTAAAAAAGAGACTGGCCGAGGGCATACTTGCGGAAATTCCCAAAACCCACATAAACGGCCCGTCCATTGACGAGGCCAGCCCCTATGTGCTGAATGTCAGCTTCAACGGAGTGAGAAGCGAGGTGCTTCTCCATGCTCTGGAAGAGAAGCAGATTTACGTTTCCGCAGGAAGCGCCTGCAACAGCAAAAAGAAGGGCGCAAGCTCCGTACTTACGGCTCTGGGGCTCTCCGATGTCAGGATAGAGGGCGCAATACGTTTCAGCTTCTGCCGGTACAACACCGTGGCGGAGGCCGACGAATGTCTGAAGGTGCTTAAGGAAAAGGTCGCATTTTTGAGAAAATATATGAGGTAGGATATGGCAGAGGAATTCGAATACAAAGAGGGCGCCGAGGAAAAGGTGCTTATAGTGAAATACGGCGAAATTGCCGTGAGAGGCAACAACCGTAAGTTTTTTATAGAAAGGCTTCTCAGGACAATTAGAAAAAATCTGGACGGCATGGGCGATTTCTACGTTGTTAAGGAGCAGGGACGCCTCATTCTCGAGGACAGAGGCGGAGAGATGGATTTCGATAAGGTTATCCCGAAGGTTCTGTGCATAATGGGGATAATAGGCGTTTCTCCCGGAGTCCGTGTCAAAAATCAAAGGCTGGATAACCTGAAAAAGGTCTGCGCCGACCATTTGAGAGAAGTAGGCGTTGATGACTACAGGACATTCAAGATTGAAACAAAGCGGTCCAATAAAAAATACCCCATGGAATCCAATGCCGTTTCGGCGGCGGTGGGCGAATATATACTGGATGAATTCCCGTCCCTTACTGTAGATGTACACGAGCCGGATATTACGGTCTATATCGAGCTTAGAAACGATGCCTATGTCTATTCCAGGCTCATAAAGGGCCTTGGCGGTCTGCCGGTAGGCTCATCGGGAAAGGGCATAGTCATGCTTTCCGGCGGAATAGACAGCCCTGTGGCCGCATTCATGATGGCAAAAAGAGGCGTAGATGTGGAGGGCGTTTATTTCAATTCGCCGCCCTACACCAGCGAAAGAGCAAAACAGAAGGTCGTTGACCTTGCCGACAGACTGACCGAGTTCACCGGCAGCTTTAAGCTCTATGTTGTGCCGTTCACAGATTTACAGCTTTACCTTTTGGAGCACGTTCCCCACGACAAGCTGACAATATTCCTGAAAAGAGCCATGACCAGGGTGGCCTGCATCCTCGGCGAAAGGGACGGCGCCCTTGCGGTAATAACCGGCGACAGCGTAGGTCAGGTGGCAAGCCAGACAATGCAGGGACTCCACGCCATAAGCGCCGCCGCAACAATGCCCATAATGAGACCTTTGGCCGGCTTTGATAAGCAGGAGATTGTGGACATCGCCAGACAGATCGGCACATTCGACATTTCCATAAGGCCCTACGAGGACTGCTGTACCATATTTGTGGCCAAACACCCCGAAACAAAGCCGAAAACATCGGTCATCGAGAAGATAGAGGCCAAGCTTACCGATTTGGACAAATATATAAACGAGGCAGTGGAAAATGCAGAAATTATCGAATTATAACAACAACATCGAAGCAATGCTCGATGAAGCCGACAGACAGGCGGAAAGCACAACAGAGAGGTTATCCCACGAAGAAGTATTTGAGAAGGTGAGGGAAGCCCTCAAAAAGAATAAAAGTTTGTAAAAGTGGATGTTTTCAAACTTAAATTGCAATATTATTAAAAACAGCAACCGGATTAAATACCGGTTGTATTTTTTATGGAAATTGACGGAAAAGGCGGTCTGTC
>JAJQDF010000185.1 GCA_021202325.1 Clostridiales bacterium
GTTTTTGGAGGACATTATGAGCAAAAATACATTTAATATAAGAACAGACTTGGCATTGGAAGCTTGTGAATTACTAAAGACGGAAGAAGAAATCAAACTCGATGGTATCAAGTCAAGCACAAAAACAAAAAACGGCATAGAAATAACCTATGTCGAAATATTTAACGAAACCGGCAGTAAGGCCACAGGCAAACCGATCGGAAAATATATAACGGTGGAAACGCCTAAAATAAGGGGCAACGATCCGCAGGTTAAGGAAAATGTTATAAAGGAAACAGCTGATACACTCTCAAAGCTTATAAAGCCTAACAAATATAAAAATATATTGATAGCAGGACTCGGCAATCGTTATATTACACCGGATTCACTTGGGCCGAAGGTAGTGGCAAAAATACTTGTAACAAGGCATATAAAAGATACACTGCCTGAAACCATAGACGAAAATGTTGCTTCCGTGGCCGCAATAGCTCCCGGCGTAATGGGCATAACCGGTATAGAAACAGGCGAAATACTATCAGGCATAATCGAAAAAATTAATCCTGATTTGCTCATAGCCATTGATGCTCTTGCTGCTAGAAAATTCAGCCGAATTAATTCGGTAATACAGATGTCCGACAGCGGAATCAGTCCCGGCTCAGGCGTAGGAAATAAACGAATGACATTGGATAAAGAAACACTCGGAATTCCTGTCATAGCAATAGGCGTTCCTACGGTTGTAGATGCGGCCACCCTTGTAAATGATACCATGGATAGGATTTTGGCTGAAATGGCAGCAGCTTCAAAGGATAAAAGCTTCTATGAAATGCTGGACAGTATTGAAGGGGAGGAAAGATATACGCTTATAAATGATTTGCTTACGCCCTATGCTGAAAATATGTTTGTAACTCCAAAGGAAGTGGATGCGGTGATAGAAAGACTGGCCGATATAATATCAAATGCTATAAATATAGCAATACATCCAGCGCTTAATCCCGGAGATATTAACAGATATGTGTAAATGCTTATCTTAGACTTTTATACACGGTGATGAAATTATTCTTGCAATAATCACTCCAATAAAATATAATTATGTCTATGCGTACAGAGGTTTGTGTATCATACACTAATATATTTAAAAAGGGTGAAAACAATGAAAAAAACTTATAAAGCTGCTGCTTTAGCTATGACTATCATGCTCTTGGCATCGGGCTGTTCATCAAGCAGCACAGCTGAAAATGATAACTCGGGAATAATTGACGCCACTTCGGCAGTTGAGTCATACTGCGGAACAACGGAGATTAGCTTTTCTGCGGTTTCGGAAGATTCCAATATTGCCATGGGTACAACCGGCGATATCAAAATGCAGATGGATCCGTTTTATTCGGAAATAGACCTAGTTATTACTCAGTCTGAGGGTGACTCTGAGCCGGAAATTACAGAGTCAACAATGCTTTTGGACGAAAGCGGAGATACTCAGATGGTTTATCTTCTTCACAATGATGAATGGTTCAAGGAAACTGTAGAAGCAAGTGATTTCAGAATGGCTGCTTCTCAGTATGATGTGCTTTATGCAGGACAGCTTCTTATGGAATCCTCAGCAGATATGACTAAGACTGCGACAGAGGATTATAACGGTTTCGAGGCTGACAGATATGAGGGCACTATCCCTCAGGATATGCTTTGCGAACTTTTCGAGCTGACCGGTTCACTTTCCCTTGTGGGTACTAACATAGGCGAAACATACTTTGCCGGCTGCGGTGATTTAAATGCTACGGTTTGGACTGACAGCGAAGGCGTTATATTGGGCTATGAGCTTGATTTGACAGATACCGTACAGTACTTGTTCAAGGTTCTTTATGCGGAAAACGGCGTAACAGATGAATCTGTTATGATACAGTTTGACTCATATATAGCCAAAGGACAGGTTACGGAATACAACAACACGATAGACACCACTATACCCGCTGAGGCTCTGGCTGCAGAGGAGTATACAGAGGAATAATACAGAAGATTAGGAGACACAAAAATGATTAGTGCTAACGACGTTTCATTGCAATATGGCGGCAGAGTTCTTTTTAAAGACGTTAATGTTACATTTACAAAGGGAAACTGTTACGGACTTATCGGCGCTAACGGCGCCGGAAAATCAACATTTCTTAAAATACTTTCCGGTGACATTGAACCCAATACCGGAGCAATATCTATTACTCCCGGCGAGCGTATGTCCGTACTCAAGCAGGATCACTTTTTATTTGATAATTTTGATGTTATTAAATGCGTCCTTTATGGAAATAAACGCCTTTACGATATTATGGAAGAAAAAGACGCCCTTTACAGCAAGCCCGATTTCAGCGACGAGGACGGAATAAAGGTTTCTGAGCTGGAAGCTGAGTTTGCCGAAATGGACGGCTGGAGTGCCGAGTCCGATGCGGAAATACTTCTCAACGGTCTTGGAATAACCAATGAGTTTCACTATGCCAAGATGAATGAGCTTACAGGCAATCAGAAGGTAAAGGTGCTTTTAGCCCAGGCACTTTTCGGAAATCCCGACATCCTTCTTTTGGACGAGCCGACTAACCATTTGGATTTGCCTTCAATTAAATGGCTGGAGGATTTCTTGCTTAATTTTGAAAATACGGTTATAGTTGTTTCCCATGACCGTCATTTTCTTAATAAAGTATGTACCCACATCGTTGATATAGACTACGGAAAAATAACGATGTATATCGGTAACTACGACTTCTGGTATGAATATACACAGATGGTTGACAGACAAATAAAGGATCAGAATAAGCGTGCGGAGCAGAAAATAAAAGAACTGACTGAGTTCATTCAGAGATTCAGCGCCAATGCTTCTAAATCCAAGCAGGCAACATCCCGTAAAAAGCTTCTTGATAACCTTCAGATGGATACAATCAGAGTTTCATCTAGAAGATATCCCTTCTGTTCCTTTAAGCAGGACAGGGAGGTCGGAAACGATGTCCTTGAGGTTAAGAATCTTTCCAAGACCGTCAACGGCAGAAAGGTACTCAATGATGTAAGCTTTATAATAATGCCCAACGATAAGGTTGCCTTTGTCGGAGCAGATGAGATTGCAAGAACGACGCTTTTCCAAATATTATGCGGAGAGATGGAGCCCGATGAAGGCTCATATAAATGGGGAGTAACGACAAGTACAGCATATTTCCCCAAGGATAACTCCCAGTATTTTGATAACTTTACGGACTCGCTTCTTGAATGGCTGAGACCTTATGCCAAAGAGGGCGAAAGATATGATGCCGACATAAGAGGATGGCTTGGAAGAATGTTATTCACAGGTGAGGAATCGCTTAAGCCGGCCAATGTCCTTTCCGGAGGCGAAAGAGTAAGATGTATGCTTTGTAAGATGATGATTTCCGGAGCCAATGTACTTATACTTGATGAGCCGACTAACCACCTTGACCTTGAAAGCATTCAGGCGCTCAATAATGGTCTTGTGGACTATAAGGGAACGCTTTTGTTTGATTCCCACGACCATCAGTTTGTTCAGACCATTGCCAATAGGGTAATAGAGATACTTCCCGGCGGAATTATTGACAGACGTGAAACCTACGATGAGTTCATTGAAAACGACAGCCTCAATGTGATAAGAGAAAAACTTTCAAAATAATTACAACAGATTGCCGTGCCGGTAAAAACGCACGGCTTTTTTGTGTACAAAAATAATGACAATAGTTTACAATGGGGTTATAATGAAGTAGAAGTTTGGGAGGTGTCGTATGCACTATGTAAAAGCCAAAGGAATACTGTCGTCTAAAAATGGCATGAACATATACAGAGGCTGTGAACATGGCTGTATATATTGCGATTCCAGAAGCAGTTGCTATCATATGAATCATGCCTTTGAAGATATAGAGGTAAAGGAAAACGCAATCGAGCTTTTGGAAAAAGCTTTAAGGAGCAAAAGAAAGAAATGCATGATAGGTACAGGAGCTATGACAGATCCATATATATCGATAGAATATGAGCTTGGATATGTTAGAAAAGCCTTGGAGCTTATTTATAGTTATGGATTTGGTTTTACGGTTATGACAAAGTCGAGCATGGTACTCAGGGATTTGGATATCCTGAAAAAGATTAACGAAAAAACAAAGTGTGTTGTGCAAATGACACTTACGACTTATGATGAGGATATTTGCCGAAAAATAGAACCGAATGTCAGTACTACAAAGGATAGGTTTGAAACACTTAAAGTACTGCGTGATTCAGAAATACCAACCGTTGTGTGGTTAAGTCCGATTTTGCCCTATATTAATGATACATGGGAAAATATATCGGGAATAATAGACTATTGTGCTGAAGCTGATGTATATGGTATTATCTGCTTTGGTATGGGACTGACACTCAGAGAAGGAAACAGAGAATATTTTTATAAACAGATAGAAAACCTTTTTCCGGGAATGAAGGAAAAATATATAAGCATATTTGGAAACAGCTATATAGCTAACAGTCCAAAAAATGATGAGCTTATGAGGCGGTTTCATAGAAAATGCGAAGCCTGCGGAATAGTCCATGATAATAATGGTATATTTGAATACCTGAATACATTTGAAGAAAAGCAAATTGCTGAACAGTTGAGTTTATTTTAAAATTGGTGATAATATGATAAAGGGAATAGGCACTGATATATTGGAAATAGTACGGTTTGAAAAGCTGATAAGTAATAACAGTTTTATGACAAAATATTATACGGAAAAAGAAAGGGCATACATTGCCGCAAGACCGAATATGACCGAAACCGCGGCGGCTATGTTCTGCGCCAAGGAGGCCGCGGCCAAGGCAATCGGCACAGGATTTAGAGATTTTTCGCCCAAGGATATAGAAATACTTCATGAAGATAACGGAAAACCCTATATAGTTTTAGGCTCAAAGGCCGAGGAAACAGTAAAAAAGTCAGGAATGGTTAATTTTAATGTATCTATGTCGCACTGCAGAACCTATGCGACTGCTTTTGTGACAGCGGAAGGAGGAAACGACTGATGAAGGCTGCAACAGCTGAACAAATGAGAGAAATAGACAAACGCACAAGTACGGAAATAGGCATACCGTCCATTGTTCTTATGGAAAATGCGTCGAGAGCGGCAGCAGAGGTTTGCGCTGATGAGCTTAAAGGCATATCAGAACCCAAGATTGTTGTTTTTGCCGGAAAGGGAAATAACGGCGGCGACGGCTTTGCCATTGCAAGAATACTCAATGATAAGGGAATAGAC
>JAJQDF010000125.1 GCA_021202325.1 Clostridiales bacterium
GTTATACTTAACGTAGATTTAAAGCATATTTAGCTTTTGTGCTGATTTGAATTGAAAATTTAACACACTTTTTACTGTAGGGATAAAGAAAAAAGGAGAAAACCATGACAGTTACACTATCCGAGTTTTTCGCAAATTTAACGTCGAACCCCATGATGGCTGTGACGGTACTGCTTACGCTGGGCGTTATTATGATGAACGGCTGTACCGATGCGCCGAATGCCATTGCCACCTGTGTTTCGACACGAGCCATGAGGCCGAAAACGGCAATAGCCATGGCGGCGGTATTCAATTTTCTTGGCATAATGATTATGACGATGATAAACGCCAATGTAGCATCCACCATTTACAACATGGTTGACTTCGGAACGGACACAACTGCCGGCACAACGGCCATATGTGCGGCGCTTTTTGCAATTATAGTGTGGTCATTTACATCATGGAGACTGGGACTTCCGGTAAGCGAGAGCCATGCCCTTGTGGCAGGCATATCCGGTGCGGCCATTGCCATTCACGGCGGCATAGGCGGCATAAACGGCTCGGAATGGGTGAAGGTAATATATGGCCTCGTACTTTCTACAGCACTTGGATTTTTATCGGGATATGTAACGGCAAAAATAATAGAAAAAATATGTAAGCATATGGACAGGCTTAAGACGACACGCTTTTTCAGGAGTGCCCAGATTGTGGGCGGAGCAGCCATGGCATTTATGCACGGCGCCCAGGACGGTCAGAAGTTCATGGGGGTATTCATGCTGGGCGTGTTCATATCCACCGGAAGAGCCGGCGTTACGGAATTTGCGGTTCCTATCTGGCTTATGGCGCTCTGTTCGGCGGTAATGGCCTTCGGAACATCCATAGGCGGCTACAGAATAATTAAGTCGGTAGGCCTTGACATGGTTAAGCTGGAGAGCTACCAGGGATTTGCGGCCGACATCAGTGCCTGCATAAGCCTTCTTGTGGCATCAATTACAGGTATTCCGGTCAGCACAACGCACACAAAGACTACCGCCATAATGGGAGTCGGAGCATCAAGAAGGCTGTCGGCGGTAAACTGGGGAGTCGTAAAAAACATGGTAAAGACATGGATTCTTGTATTCCCGGGCTGCGGACTTATGGGCTTTGTAATGGTTAAGATATTTATGGCTATATTCGGATGATAAAAACGTTTGGAGGGTAAACAAAATGGCTGAAAGAAAAAAGGACTTTGACTACTTCGCATATTTCTGCAAATGCGCTGATTCTATATGCGAAGCCGCTGAATATTTGGATGAAAGTCTTGCAAACTTTGACCACGAGGCTGTGTTTGACAGACTTACAAATATGCACCATATTGAAAACGAGGCTGACTTGGCCAAGCACGAAATGACAAAGGCGCTCATGCATGAATTCCTTCCCCCTATTGAGAGAGAGGATATTGTGGAGCTGGCTGCAAAGCTGGACGATATAGTCGATGCCATAGAGGATGTTATGCGCCGCATGTATATGTTTGACGTGAAGGAAATGAGGCCGGAGATTAACGAGTTTACAAAGCTCATAGTTAAGGCCGCAGAGGGTGTAAAGGTTACACTTGCGGAATTTAAAAACTTCAAGACTTCAAAAACCATCAGAGATAACGTTGTGGCCGTAAATACCATAGAGAGCGAGGGCGATGTGCTCCACGCAAAGATGTACCACGAGCTTTTTAGGGACGGAACCAACGAGAGAGATATTATAATATGGTCGAAAATTTTCGATGAGCTGGAGGACTGTCTTGATTCCTGCGAGTCCGCTGTGGACATAGTCGAGCTGGTAATAATGAAGAACAGCTGATGAAAATTTTTAAATGTGATTTTTACTAAAATGCTATAAAAATGGTGTTTTGTATTGACTTTGACACAAAATGGTGATACTATCCATCATAGGACAGTTTCTGATAGAGGTGCGGAAAATATTAGTAGTGCGGAATAATAAGGCTGGCGGCCTTACGTACGAAAGGGTTTTTCGCCGAAGCCGTTTGCCGCCGCCATGGGGCCTGCGGCTGGGATGCAGCAGAATATGCTGCATACTGTCACCTAGGTGGAGCGCTATCATAAAATAAAAAACTTTTATTTTGCTTATAAGCGCCGCTGCCTTATTTTATGAGACTGCCGGCGCTTTTCATTATCTATGACAAAAAAGGAAGGTATGTAAAATGAAGAAAAAATTATTTGCAGCAGCTGCCGTTGCACTGGCTATGACAATGGTATTTACAGGCTGCTCATCAAGCTCAAGCTCCGATACAGATGCGGACACAGAAACAGAAGCGGAAGCAACAGAAACAGAGGACGACAACGTTCTTACAGTAGCCATGGAGTGCGGATACGCTCCCTACAACTGGACACAGCCCGATGATTCCAACGGTGCAGTACAGATTAGAGACAGCAGCGACTATGCCTACGGCTACGACGTTATGATGGCTAAGCTTATCGCAGAAGAGCTCGGTATGGAGCTTGAAATTGTTAAGCTTGACTGGGATTCGCTTGTACCGGTTGTACAGTCCGGAACAGTTGACTGCGTTATCGCAGGACAGTCAATTACATCGGAAAGACTTGAGATGGTAGACTTCTCAGATCCTTATTACTATGCAACAATCGTTACCCTTACCAAGGCTGGAAGCGAATACGAGAATGCAACAAGCGTAGCAGACCTTGCCGGTGCTACATGCACATCACAGCAAAACACAATATGGTATGACACATGTCTGCCTCAGATTCCCGATGCTGATATTCTTCCTGCACAGGAGTCGGCTCCGGCAATGCTCGTTGCTCTTGATGCCGGCAAATGCGACATCGTTGTAACAGACCAGCCCACAGGACTTGCTGCTACAGTAGCTTATCCTGACTTTGTTCTTCTTGACTTCACAGGCACAGAGGGCGAATTCGAAGTTTCAGACGAGGAAATAAACATCGGTATTTCACTTCAGAAGGGCAACACTGAGCTTCTTGAAAAGATTAACAGTGTTCTCAGCACACTCACAGAGGATGATTTCGTTGAAATGATGAACGAGGCAATTTCAGTTCAGCCTCTCAGCGAGTAATAATAAACCGGGAGGCATAGCCTCCCTTGTCACATGTTCAGGGGCGTTAGCACAGAAAGGAGAGAGCTAATATGCCGGCAACATTCGGAGAACGAATATTGTATATTTGGGAGCGCTACAGCAATTCCTTTTTTCGTGGTGCCGCCAATACAATGATAATTGCGATAATTTCGACCTTTATAGGCTGTATTATCGGATTCATAGTCGGTATTATACAGACAATACCGACGGACAGGAAAAAGAATCCTGTAAAATGGTTTTTGATAGGAATAGTTAAGTTTATACTGAACGTCTACGTGGAGGTATTCAGAGGAACGCCCATGATGGCGCAGGCCATGTTCATATACTTTGGTTCGGCGGTGCTCTTTGACATCAACATGGGAATGTGGCAGGCGGCCTTCTTCATCGTTTCCATAAACACAGGCGCTTATATGGCGGAAACGGTCAGAGGCGGCATACTTTCCATAGATCCCGGACAGACCGAGGGTGCCAAGGCCATAGGCATGACTCACTTCCAGACTATGTTAAACGTAATTCTTCCCCAGGCATTGAGAAACATAATGCCTCAGATTGGCAATAACCTTATTATCAATATCAAGGATACATGTGTACTTTCGGTAATAGGCATCGTTGAGCTGTTCTACACAACAAAGGGCGTTGCCGGAGCGCTTTATACATATTTTGAGGCGTTTACAATAGCTATGGTTATGTATTTCATACTTACTTTCGCATGCTCAAGGCTTCTGCGCCTTTGGGAAAATAAGATGGACGGCCCGGATAACTTTGATTTGGCCACAACAGATACCCTAGCCCATACCAGCGGCATGAATAAGTTTAACGATAAAAAGGCGGCTCAGAGCGGCAACCTTAACTTGGACAGCAGGGAGGGAAGGTAATGGAAGAGAATAACGTATTCCGTATTAATCATCTCGGAAAGGCCTTCGGCAGCCATGTTGTTTTAAG
The DNA here is from genome assembly GCA_021202325.1 of Clostridiales bacterium. GTDB lineage: Bacteria > Bacillota > Clostridia > Lachnospirales > Anaerotignaceae > Metalachnospira. The sequence goes on from JAJQDF010000125.1 coordinate 4,022, forward strand.
GGATATTGACTTCACGGTAAACACCGGCGATGTCACCTGCGTTATCGGTGCATCGGGCTCGGGAAAATCAACCCTGCTCAGATATATGAACCTGCTCGAGGAGCCCACCAGCGGTGAGATACTTTTTCATAACGAGCCCATTACGGGAAAGAACTTTAACCAGTCGGCCTACAGAGCTAAGGTTGGCATGGTTTTCCAGAGTTTCAATCTGTTCAACAACATGACTGTTTTGGAAAACTGCATGGTCGGAACGCTTAAGGTTCTCAAAAAGAGCAAGGAGGAATCCAGAGAAACGGCTATGTTCTTCCTTGAAAAGGTAGGCATGGCGCCCTATATCAACGCCAAGCCCCGACAGCTTTCCGGCGGGCAGAAGCAGCGTGTGGCCATTGCCCGTGCCCTTGCTATGCAGCCGGAGGTAATACTCTTTGACGAGCCCACATCGGCACTGGATCCCCAGATGGTAGGCGAGGTTCTTGAGGTTATAAGGAACCTTGCAAAAGAGGGCTTCACTATGATTATCGTTACCCACGAGATGGCCTTTGCCAAGGACGTGTCCAGCCATGTTGTTTTCATGGCCGACGGCGTAATCTGCGAGGAAGGAGATCCCAAGGAACTTTTTGATAATCCCCAGACCGATAAGATGAAGGAATTTTTGGCAAGATTCAGAAATGCATAAAATATTCGCAGCCGGCAGTAATGCCGGCTGTTTTTTAATAAAAAGATAATGTTCCTCATTATTGACCGGACGGAATATTTGTGGTATGATATACTCCAATAAATATCTAGTAAGGTTGATTTTTAAGGGAGGATTGTTTAGCAATGGACGAAGGCAGTGGCAATAGTAGCGACTATTATGGGTGTCGATTGCTCGAACTTGATTATCTTGAATATTTGGTAAGAGGCATACCCGAAGTTTTGAGACTCTAACTTTGGGTGTGCCTTTTTGCCGTGAAAGTGTCATCAATAGCCAAGCTCGTGCTATGTTTACATGGCAAAGAGACTGGCTATTAGAGGACCTGACTGCATGAGTAGCGCAGCCATTTTTCTTAGGAAAATGAGCGAAGCACGAATGCAGTCGATTGCGGGGTTCTGCGTGCCAGTGGCACGCGTTTAGAACGGACCGTAGCAGTAGCGTAGATGCGCAGAACGCAGCAATCGGCTTTCATACATGGGAGTTTGGATTTATTGTGAATATTTAGGAGG
>JAJQDF010000074.1 GCA_021202325.1 Clostridiales bacterium
GTTCCAGATACATCAATAACTTCCAAAGATAAATCGACATCTTTTGTAAAAGTATAATTCTCTATATCAAGTGAGAATTCTTCAGAAGCAGAGCCTCCAACATTACATGGAATAGTTATTGTTTCTGAAATATCCTTTTTCCCATTACTTATTCCATAAATGCCATAGTCACTATATGTTCCCATAATTTGTACTGTAACTTCAACATCATTGTAGTTAAAATTAGTCGATGCTCCTGAAATCTCCACTCGACAAGTGATTGCATCATAGAAATTAAAAGAGTAACCACTAAATGCTACTGCATTGCCTCCAGCCTGATAACCTCCATCAACCACTAAATACTGTGTATAGTTATCAACATTCAGTTCAATAGAGTTATCAGAAGCACTTCCTTGACAGCCAGTAAAAGTAAATAATACCACAATAATACAGCACAAAAAAGCCTTTAATTTCATATTTCAACCCTTCTTCGATATTTTTTCTAATACTTGATATACTTCTTTTTCTGAAATATGCCAAGGTTTCCCTTTTCCATCTTGTGTTGCTGTTTTAAATATGCCCTCTCTGCACCATCTTCTAACAGTTTCCTGAGAACAATTCAAGATTTCTGCCGCCCGGCTTGTTCCAATATCCACAATATCATCCTTTCAAATAGAATATAGCATAATTTGCGTTTTACGACTTTTCTAGAATTGAATACTATTGTTATAATAGTGTACTTTTTTGTAAATGATAATATATCGTAAATAAGCCATTATTTTTGTAACTTTTCGCTTATTTCTTGTTGAAAAATATAGAGAATTGTGTTACTATTACTTTGTGTATAATAATTGGATTATTTACAAAAAAGTACACTTTATTGTAAATAGTACCACTCATTACATTTTCGTTTTTTCGTAGATTTCTGCTTTGTATCGAAATGTAGACATAGCCATGCCACATTCTTTAGCCGCTTCAACACCGGTAATTTTTTCATTTTTCCACTGATTATATACCCCTTCGAAATTCTCCGGCAGAGGCTTGGCCGGTCTGCCGAACCGCACACCACGCATTTTTGCGGCGGCTATGCCTTCGGCCTGTCGTTGCTTGATATTGGTTCTCTCGTTTTCCGCCACAAAGGACAGCACCTGCAGGACAATATCGCTGAGGAATGTCCCCATCAGGTCTTTACCCCGCCGGGTGTCCAAAAGCGGCATGTCCAGAACCACAATATCAATTCCTTTTTCCTTGGTGAGTATGCGCCATTGTTCCAAAATTTCGACGTAATTTCTTCCGAGACGGTCTATGCTTTTGACATAAAGCAAGTCGTCTTTTTTCATTTTTCGTAACATTCGCTTGTACATAGGGCGTTGGAAGTCCTTGCCTGATTGCTTGTCTATGAAAATATTTTTCTCAGGAATGGAAACCTCCTGCAATGCAATAAGCTGTCTGTCTTCGTTCTGCTCCCTAGTGCTGACACGAACATAACCATATACATTTCCCATTGCTCCTCCTTTGCTGTAGCTGCTTGTAACCTTTTATATATACTAAGTTACAATCTGTTGGAGAGGCATAAAAAAGACAGAAGATCGTTACTGACCAATCTTCTGTCTTTTTGTAAAGGGTTCTTTATTTTGTTAGTTATTATTTTACAGCGTATCTCTAAATTCTTTTACCTGGGCAATATCTTCAGGATTTGTTCTGCAGCATCCGCCTATTATTGCGGCACCGTCATTGTACCACTGCTTTGTCCATTCACCAAAGCTCTTGCCGTCCTTTGCTCCGAGCCATATCTTTTTAACGGCATCGTATTCTTCGCCTTTGTTGGGATATACGATTACCGGCTTTGAGCAGGCTTCTTTTATGTTTTTGATGAGGCCTGATATATAAATCGGATTGGTGCAGTTTACACCAATTGCCTTAACAATGTCCTCAGAATCCATTCTTTTTGCACATTCACTTATGGGCGTTCCATCGCATATATGTTTCTCATCCTTGCAGCTAAAACTGAACCAGCATGGAATATTCAACTTCTTGGTAATTTCAAGTATAATTTCAGCTTCCCAAAGGCAAGGAAGAGTCTCGCAGGCAAACATTTCCGCTCCGGACTCTGCAAGAAGGCACATTCTTTCATTATGAAAGTTGTAAATTGTCTCTTTGTCAGCCGCATAATCGCCTCTATACTCCGAACCGTCTGCTAAATATGCTCCGTAGGGACCTATCGCAGCCGCAGCTATAAGGCAATCTCTTTCAGGATGATCCTGTTGGAATCTTCCTTTTGCTTTTAGCAGAATTTCAACGGCACTTTTTACAAGTCCTTCGCTTTCTTCTCTTGTATAGCCTTTTTTCATAAATCCGGCTACACTGGCTTGATAGCTTGCCGCAATACCTATATCTGCTCCGACTTCATAGTAATCATAATGAACCTGTTCGATCATTTCCGGCTTTTCGGCAAGCATTTTTGCTGACCACAATTCATCGTTTATATCACAGCCTCTGGCCTCAAGCTCCGTTGCCATAGCTCCGTCAAGAATTGTAAGCTTATTTCTGTTTAAAAGTTCAGTAAATTTATCCATGTTGCCCTCCTGTTTATTTTTCTATGGTCTCATAGGAAACTCTTTCAGGCTTTTCTCCTCTGTTAATAGCAGGAATAAATCTGTTCCAGAAGTCGTCATAGAGTCTGAATATTTCCTTTCTCTTAGTATAAATGAATACAAGAGTAATTACAACATACATTGCGCTTATAAGGTCAGTTGCAGCCCAAAGCAAGTCCGCCTCTATGTTATAGAAAAACAGACAAGGAAGCATGTAATAAACCATATATATCGGTGTAGCAATTTTATTGAGCTTCGTGTCGCCAAAAGCATAGTCTATGGACTTTGTGCATGAATAGTACATACCGATTATGGTAGTCCATACAAAAATAGTTGTAGCAATGGCCATGAAATATCCTCCGAAATTTCCGTATGCAACTTTAAAGGCCACTGTTGTCAGCTGTGCGCTTGTAATGTCAGGATAGTCTATATAAACATTTGTTATTATAATTGATACAGCTGTTACAGTACATACAAGTATAGTATCGAGGAAAACTTCTCCCCAGCCCCATGAAGACTGGCGTACAGGATGGTCTGTCTTACCCGAAGCATGTGCTACTATACCATAGCCTGTTCCGGCGTCATTTGAATAGAGTCCTCTGGCTACACCATATCTTATAGCATCCTTTACAGTGGCACCGGCAAATCCTCCGATACCTGCCATAGGGGTAAACGCAGATTTGAATATGATTGCAAAAGCCGCCGGAACCTGGTCAATATACATAACAAGTATTCCTATTCCTGCAATTATATAGGCAAACGCCATGAAAGGAACTGCCTTTTCCATAACCGATGCTATTCTTTTCAGTCCTCCGGCTATTGTTATAAAGCAGGTAATTCCCATAATGATTATTGAAATTATAGGCGCTATTCCAAATCCTTCATAAAGGGAACTTGTAAGTGATTCTGTCTGAACACAGCATGTCCAAGGGCCAAACACGAAACAGAATATAGCAAGTATAAATGCACCTGTTTTCCAGCCAAGGGCGTTTTTCATAACAAATGAACGGTCGCATAAATATTCGTCCTTTGACTTGTCAAATTTAACTCTATACCTCTGTCCAAGGATAATTTCACAAGCTTTTGTTGACATTCCGAGTAAGCCTGATATCCACATCCAAAATACAGCTCCCGGTCCGCCCATTGTTATGGCAGTTGCTACGCCTCCGATGTTTCCTACACCGATAGTATTTGCCATGGCAGTACATGCGGCGGCAAAACCGGATACGGTTCCTTCACCTTCTCCGCCGCCCTTGAATATTTTTCCAATAGTGTTCTGGAAATGAAATTTAATTCTGGTTATGTATCTGCCCTTAAATTTTATAGTCAAATAAAGTCCTGTTCCCACAAGGGCAACTGTCATCGGAGTTCCCCACATGAAATCCGATATAGTTTGAATTATTGTAAGTAATAAGTCCATCGCAATTCCTCCAATTTTATACTTTTCGTCATTCCTACACTAACTGAATATTATTTTCCGAACACCTCCAAAGCATTTTTTATATCATTTATGATATCTTCACTGTCTTCAATTCCAACAGAAATGCGAATCAGCCCCTCTTCCATTCCCATTTCCTTAAGTTGTTCAGGTGTAAACTCCGTTCTGAAGGCTGTTGCCGGATGGGCAAGCGATGTTCTAAAGCCTCCCAAAGTTCCAAGGTATTTAATCATATCGAGTCTCCTTATAAACTCGTTTACCTTTTCCCTATCGTCCTCTACCCTGAAGCTCAGCATAGGACCAAAGCCATTTTTAAACAATCTCAGAGCAAGTTCATGCTGAGGGTGTGTTTTCAGCGAAGGATAATTTACATATTTTACTTTTGAATCGGCATCTAAGACATGTGCCAGTTTATCCGCATTAGCCATCTGTTTTTCGACTCTGAGCTGCATTGTTCTTATGCTTCTTAAAACCAACCAGGAAGTGTTGGCATCAAGACATCCTCCCAAAAGTAGATAGCTTGGATTTATTGTATCTATAATTTTTGCCGACGAAGTAATGCAGCCGCCTGTTATATCGCTGTGACCGCCGAAAAATTTCGTCATTGAATGTATAACTATATCTGCTCCATGCTCTAAAGGCCTAATAACAAACGGTGTTGTAAACGTACTATCAACAACAGTCAGTAATCCATGTTCCTTGGCTACCTCAGTAACTGCATCAATATCGACAACATTTATAAGAGGATTACTTATTATCTCGGTATATATAATCTTTGTTTCAGGCTTGACAGCAACTTTTACCGCATCAATATCGGTAAAGTCGGCATAGTCAGTGCAAATGCCAAACTTTATTAAGATATTATTCATAAACTCTATTGTCTCGCCATATACAGCGTTGCTGCAAAGCACTCTGTCTCCGGATTTTAAAAGCGAAATAAGCGTTGTCGATATAGCCGCCATTCCGGAAGATGTAATAATACTTTTTTCGCCGCTTTCCATATATGAAATTGTCTCGGCCAGCATATCTCTGTTTGGAGCCGCCGTTCTGTTGTAAAAATATTTTCCTCCGGCATTGGCAAAATCATAGTCGTCCATGTCCTCAACTTCACAAGCCGAAGAATAGTATATCGGCGGACAATCCGGGCTTAATATTTCCT
>JAJQDF010000171.1 GCA_021202325.1 Clostridiales bacterium
ATCATATAAAATGTTTAATAAATCGAATTTTTTGTTTAATAAACTTGAAAATCTTAAAAAAAGCGCTATAATGAAATCGGTTTAATAATAGTAATTCTTTTGTTTAGTATTAATAAAGGAGCGTAGTTATGGATATAGGTCATAAGATAAAGCAGCTCCGAGTGCAGAACGGACTTACACTTGAGGAGCTGGCAAGCCGGAGCGAGCTTACAAAGGGCTTTCTTTCGCAGCTGGAGAGGAACCTTACCTCGCCTTCGATTTCCACTCTGGAAGATATTTTGGAGGCGCTGGGAAGCTCTTTATCGGAATTTTTTAAAGAGGAAAAGGACGAAAAGGTTGTTTTTCAGAAAAAAGACTTCTTTGTGGACGAAAGAGACGAATGCACTATAAACTGGATTGTGCCCAATACACAGAAAAACGATATGGAGCCAATCCTTATTGAAATTCCCCAAGGGGGAAAATCATTCAGCTTAAATCCCCATGACGGCGAGGAGTTCGGCTATGTGCTTGAAGGCAGTGCCGTGCTTGTTTGGGGCGACAAAAAATATAATGTCAAAAAGGGCGAAACCTTTTATATGACGGGCAAGGAATTCCACTATTTCCTGAATGATAAAAAAACTACGGCAAAAATCATATGGGTATCAACACCGCCGCTTTTTTAGGAGGACGAAATGAATAAACTGATACAATTCAAGAATATCGTCAAGGAATTTGACGGGCAGATAGTGCTTAAGGGAATTAATCTCGATATTTATGAAAATGAATTTGTTACGCTGCTTGGCCCCTCCGGCTGCGGCAAAACGACTCTGCTTAGAATATTGGGAGGCTTCCTCAGACAAAACGAGGGACAGGTTATATTTGACAATGTGGATATCACCGATGTGCCGCCCTATAAAAGGGAGCTGAACACCGTTTTTCAGAAATATGCCCTTTTTCCGCATATGAACGTATATGACAATATCGCCTTCGGACTTAAGATAAAGAAGGAGCCTAAGGACGTTATCGAACAGAAGGTAAACCGTATGCTTAAGCTGGTCGGCCTTGAGGACTACGGCAAAAGAGCCGTTACGGAAATGAGCGGCGGACAGCAGCAGAGGGTAGCCATAGCAAGAGCCCTTGTAAACGAGCCAAAGGTTCTTCTTCTTGACGAGCCCCTGGGAGCCCTCGACCTCAAGCTGAGAAAGGAAATGCAGCACGAGCTGAAGAGAATACAGCAGGAGGTCGGCATTACATTTATATATGTAACCCATGACCAGGAGGAAGCCCTGACCATGTCCGACAAAATAGTCGTTATGAAGGAAGGGGAAATACAGCAGGTAGGCACACCCACTGCCGTATACAATGAGCCTGTTAACGAGTATGTAGCTAACTTCATAGGCGAGAGCAACATTATAGACGGTATAATGCTTAAGGACTTCAAAGTAATGTTTGAAGACAGAAAGTTTGACTGTGTAGATTCCGGATTTGAGGAAAACGAGCCTGTTCAGGTTGTAATAAGACCGGAGGACATAGACATAGTTAAAAAGAACGAGGGAAAGCTCAAGGGAATTGTGCGTTCCGTGCTTTTCAAGGGCGTACACTATGAGACAATTGTTGAGACCAAGAAGGGCACAACAATAACCGTAAAGCTCCGTGTGTTTGACGAAAAGCCCGTAGTAAACGAAAAGGCTGGAGAAATGATGAGCGCCAACGACTTTGTGCTTGATGCCGAGGACGTGGCAGAGCTTACCGATTCGGATATAATTGCGAGGGCGTCGGCATCGGCCTGGGATCCTGAGACGGATGAATATTTGTCAATTTCAAAGATAGAATATGAAATAAAGGCCGAAAACGAACTTTACCCCGTTACTTTCTATACTTCGGCAGGAACGAGCTGTACCGTCAAAATGATAGTTCTTGATGAAAACAGAGTTGCAAACAGCGAGTACCAGGAAGAAATATATGCCGTTAATATATTCAAGTCGGTGGACGAGATAAAGGAAAGCATCGCCCTTGAAACCGATTTGAAAACATGGGCCAATGCATCCGCATGGAGTCTGGAGGACGGCTCTCCCGTTGAGATAAGCAAGGTTGAGTACAACTTTGATTCCGACAACATAACTGCCGGTGAATACAGTGTAACCTTTGCCACAGAAGGCTACGAGTACAAGGTTGATACAACGGATAAATATGAAGTGGGCGAAGAGGTAGGACTGACCTTTACGCCGGAGGACATACACGTTATGTCCCTTAACGCATGAATCAGTTCAAAAGAATGGCCTATCCATATGTGGCATGGATAGCCGTGATGGTGCTGGCGCCAATGCTCATGATTGTTGTTTATGCATTCATTGAGGCAAGCAACGACGTCACAACATTTAGATTTACATTATCGAATTTTACAAGGTTTTTCAGCGACCAGGTATATATTGACGTGCTTTTCAGGTCGCTCTATGTGGCAATAATAACGACAGTAATCTGTCTTTTGCTGGGCTATCCGGCGGCCTATATCATTTCATTGGCTAAGCCGAAGCACAAGGGACTGCTGGTGCTGCTTATAACATTCCCGACATGGATAAACATGCTTGTGCGCACTTATGCCTGGCTTGGAATACTCCAGGACAACGGAATAATAAACAACCTGTTAGCTAAGATAGGAATAGGGCCGATAACAATGCTGTATACCAATTTTGCGGTAATACTCGGCATGGTATATAACTTTATTCCCTTCATGATACTGCAGATATATTCGTCACTGGATAAAATGGATAAAAGCTATCTCGAGGCCGCCAGCGACCTGGGCGCCAATAAGGTTCAGTGCTTTTTGAAAATAACACTGCCCATGAGCCTTCCGGGGGTAATAAGCGGAATAACACTTGTTTTCCTTCCGGCAGTATCAAGCTTCTTTATACCGAAGCTTTTGGGTGGCGGACAGTTCGTACTCATAGGAAACGTAATAGAGACACAGTTCCTCACCGCAGGAGACTGGAGCTTCGGAAGTGCGATTTCGCTCATAATGACTGTCATAATTATGATTTCGCTCTATATAACAAGGAAGGTTGACACCGATCCCGAGGCGAAAGGGGGCCGCCTGTGATGAAGGATAAAAAGAGAATAGGCTCTAAAATATTCATGGCTCTGCTGCTTATATTTTTCTATGCCCCCATTGTGTATATAATAGTTTTTTCGTTCAACGGCTCCCGTTCGCTGACGCAGCTTAACGGTTTTTCGCTGCAGTGGTACGAAAAAATGTTCAATGACAGGACTATGATGGAATCTGTTGTGTATACCATAGTAATTGCTGTACTGGCAACGGCAATATCGACGGTTGTTGGAACAATAACGGCAATCGGTCTTTCAAAATCGAGGCCGATACTGAAAAAGACTGTGGAGCAGATAAACAATTTCCCCATAATGAATCCGGATATCGTTACGGCCATAGGACTTCTTATGTTTTTCAGCGCACTGGGAGTCAAAAAGGGCTTTATGACACTGCTTTTGGCGCACGTTATGTTCTGCATACCCTATGTCATGCTGTCGGTAACGCCGAAGCTCCGCTCACTGGATCCCAATCTGGCCGATGCCGCAATGGATCTTGGGGCTACGCCGTGGCAGGCGTTAATAAAGGTAATAGTTCCGCAGATAATGCCGGGAATTATTTCCGGAGCGCTCATAGCATTTACGATGTCCTTTGATGATTTCGTAATTTCATACTTTGTAACCGGAAACGGAGTAAGCAACATATCCATACTGGTATATACAATGAGCAAACGAGTAAATCCATCAATCAACGCTTTGTCTACGTTGGTAATTGTAATTATTACCATTGGACTTATCATAGCAAATATTATACCAATATTAAAAGAGAAAAAGGAGAGGAAAACAGTATGAAAAAATTATTAGCTATCGCATTAAGCGCCCTTATGCTTCTTTCGGCCTGCGGTTCATCATCGACGGAGCCGGCTGTGGATCCCATTGAGGAATACGGTTCGGATACACTCAAGCTCTTTATTTGGGGCGAGTATCTCGGCGAGGATGTAATAAGCAATTTCGAGAAGGAATACGGAGTAGATGTAATAATTGAGTATTTTGACTCAAACGAAATGATGTATACAAAGCTTGCGGCCGGGGATGCCTATGATGTTATTGTTCCCTCCGACTATATGATACAGAGACTTATAAGCGAGGATATGCTCCAGGAGATTGACAAGAGCCTTATTCCCAACATGGACGTTCTGACAGACGGTGTATTGAATCTTGCTTTCGATCCCGACAACGACTATTCTGTGCCATATTTCTGGGGAACGGTAGGAATTGTTTACAACACGCAGAATGTTCCTACTGAAACTGTTGAGGCTGAGGGCTACAGTATTCTTAAGGATACAGACTATGCCGGAAAAATATATATGTATGACTCGGAAAGAGACTCATTCATGGTAGCGCTCAAATCCCTGGGATATTCCATGAATACCGACAGCGACGAAGAAATAGAGGAAGCCTACCAGTGGCTGCTTGAGCTTGGAAGCACAATGGATCCCACATATGTTACCGATGAGGTTATAGACGGAATGATGAACGGCAACAAGGACATTGCTGTTGTATACAGCGGCGACGCTACGGTTATACTGGACGAAAATCCCGATATGGATTTCTATATGCCCTCTGAAGGAACCAACGTATGGTGCGACTCAATGTGCATACCGGCAAATGCGGAGAGCCCTCTTCTTGCCCATGCATTCATCAACTATATGCTTTCGGACGATGCCGCCTATGACAACACAGTAACAGTAGGCTATACATCGACAAACGATGTCATCCTCAATGAGGTGGCGGCCAATGAATATGCCGATAATGACGCATATCTGCCGAGAGAGAACTATGAGAATGACGAAGTATTTGAGGACAACGAAGTAATAAGACAGAAGCTGAGCCAGCTGTGGCTGAAGGTAAAAGCGCAGTGACGCCGCAAGGCGGCTTAGGATGAAATTCTGGGGAATTTCATCCTGCTGTTGGAAGTAACCGCAAAAGTTCCGGGAGAAACTTTTACGGTTACATTGGTTGTATTCAAGGCATTGACGTCCTCGGAAGTGAATTCCTTGGACGTTCACTGCTTTTATAAACAAAAATAAAGTTTGTACAAAATTTAAAGTTATCGTTTTCGGGTAGCTAAATTGGTTTACAT
>JAJQDF010000114.1 GCA_021202325.1 Clostridiales bacterium
GTATTAGAATATTCACATAAGAATATTCTTGATGAAAGTATTTTCCCGTCGGAATATTTCGTTATTCCGTCGGGATTTTTTTAAGGAGAAAGACATGGACGACAACAAACTTACAGAAAATAAAATGACCGAGGAGGAGCTTGCCCAAAAGCAGGCCGAGCTGGAGCAAAAGGAAAAGGAGCTTGAGGAAAAATACAAAAACTATAAGTCATTGGACGAAAAGGTAGTTGGAGTAAAGGAAAGCATATATTCGCACATTAACGTATCACTTAAAACAATGAACATAGTTGTGGCTGTTTTGGCGATAGCATTGGTTGTCTGCATAGTTGTAGGAATAGCAACAAGATAACGGGAGGTCACTATGTATACCACTGTAAAAGACGAAAGACTGGCTGAGGTTTATCCGGGCTTCGGAACCAAGCCTGAATTATACAGGCGCAGAATTGACGATGTCCTTCGGGGCTATAAAGAAACCTTCGGCGGAAATAAGCCGAGGATATTCACTGCGCCCGGTAGAACCGAAATAGGCGGGAACCATACCGACCACCAGCATGGCCGTGTACTTGCGGCGGCTGTGGATTTGGACATTTTGGCGGCGGCTGAAATAAACGGCACAAATAAAATACGTATTCTTTCCGACGGCTACGAAATGACTGAAATACTGCTTAGCGAGCTTTCGCCCAAGGAGAACGAAAAGAATACATCGGCCTCCCTTGTAAGGGGCGTTGCGGCTAAGCTTATCGAAATGGGTTATCAAATAAAGGGTTTTGATGCGTTTATGGTTTCGAATGTCCTTAAGGGCAGCGGACTTTCTTCATCGGCGGCCTTTGAAGTGATAATAGGTACAGTCATGAACGGCCTGTTTTGCCGAGGCGAAATAGATGCGGTTAAAATTGCCCAGATAGGACAGTATGCCGAGAACGTATACTTTGGAAAGCCCAGCGGACTTATGGATCAGACTGCTTCATCTGTGGGCGGAGTTGTGGCCATAGATTTTAAGGATGTTGAGAACCCCATTGTAAGGAAGCTGGATTTTGATTTTTCAAAGACGGGCTATTCCCTCTGCATAATAGACTCCGGAGCCGACCATGCCGACCTCACCGATGAATATGCGGCCATTCCGGCGGAAATGAAAAAGGCGGCAAACGCTGTAGGCAAGGAATTTTTGAGGGAGACAAGTCTTGAAGAAATATTTGAAAACATGACAGAGGTTAGGAAGAATGCCGGAGACAGAGGCGTTTTGAGAACGATACATTTCCTCAGAGACAACGAGAGAGCTAAAAAAGAGGCTGACCTCCTTGAAGCAGGAGATTTTGACGGCTTTTTGGATGTAATCAAGGAGTCGGGATATTCCAGTTTTATATATCTTCAGAATGTCACCATCTGCGGAAGCAGTGTTCATCAGGAGGTGGCCTTTGCTTTGGCCATGTGCGACCTGCTTTTGGACGGCAGGGGAGCCTATAGGGTTCATGGCGGAGGATTTGCCGGAACTGTGCAGGCCTTTGTTCCCAACGATATGCTGTGTGAATTTAAAAACGGAATAGAAAAAACCGTAGGTAAGGGGCGCTGTCATGTGCTTTCAATAAGGAACATTGGCGGAGCCGAACTGACTGAAGGAGAGTGAATAATATGACAATACTTGTGCTTGGCGGAGCCGGATATATCGGTTCCCATACTGTAAAGGCGCTCTGTGACGAGGGTGCAGACGTAGTAGTGGCGGACAGCCTAGTTACCGGATATGAAAAGGCGATTGATCCCAGAGCAAGATTTTATAAAGGCGATATTAGCGACATAGATTTTTTAGACGGACTTTTTTCAAAGGAAAAAATTGATGCGGTCATACATTTTGCAGCATTTTCCCTTGTGGGAGAAAGTGTAACAAATCCGCTGAAATATTATACAAACAACCTTTGCGGAACAAAGGTGCTTCTTGAAAGTATGGTTAAAAACGGGATAGACAAAATAGTTTTCTCGTCAACTGCGGCCACATATGGAGAGCCGGAGCGTGTGCCCATAATGGAAACTGATAGAACCGAGCCCACAAACCCCTATGGCGAGACAAAGCTGGCTATGGAAAAAATGTTCAAATGGACAGCCAATGCCCACGGCCTCAGATATGTTTCCCTCAGGTATTTCAATGCCTGCGGAGCTGATGCCGACGGAAAAATAGGCGAGGCGCATAATCCCGAAAGCCATCTTATACCGCTTATACTCCAAGTGCCGAACGGAAAGAGGGCGCATGTAAGTATTTTCGGCACGGATTATCCCACTCCCGACGGAACATGCATAAGGGACTATATCCATGTAACCGACCTGGCTCAGGCGCATATTCTTGCGGTAAAATACCTTATGAACGGCGGAGAAAGCGATATATTCAATCTCGGCAACGGCGTAGGTTTTTCCGTAAGAGAAGTTATAGACACGGCAAGAAGGGTAACGGGACATCCCATCCCTGCCGAGGAAACGCCGAGAAGAGCCGGAGATCCTGCACAGCTTATTGCATCGAGCGATAAAGCTAAAAAAATATTAGGCTGGAAGCCCTGCCATGATTCCTTGGAGGAAATTATTGAATCTGCATGGAATTGGCACAAAAATCATCCCAACGGCTACAGTAATTAAGGAGATTTTATAATGAACGTAAATGAAGCGATAAAAGAGCTGGTTCTCTATGGCATAGGAAAAGGGCTGTTTTTGGAAGAAGATACAACATATGTTATAAACAGCATATTAGATGTGCTGAAACTGGACAGCTTTGAAGACTGCGAAGTTAAGGGAAATGCCGAACTTGAAGATATACTTAAGGTGCTTTTGGACGATGCCGAAAAAAGAGGCGTTATCGAAGGCGGACAGACCGAAAGGGATTTGCTGGACTCAAAAATAATGGGAACGATGGTTCCTTTCCCAAGAGATGTTATAAATAAATTTTGGATGAAGTATATTCAAAGTCCCAAGATGGCTTCGGACTGGTACTATGATTTCAGCCAAAATACTGACTATATCAGGCGCTACCGCATAAAAAAGGATATGAAATGGCAGACTGAGACAGAATACGGTATGCTTGACATTACTATAAATCTTTCCAAGCCGGAAAAGGATCCCAAGGCCATTGCAGCGGCAAAAAATGCGCCCCAGAGCGGCTATCCTAAGTGCCAGCTCTGTGCCGAGAATGAGGGCTATGCCGGAAGAATGAACCATCCGGGCAGAAGGAACCATAGGGTAATACCGATAAAAATAGGCGGCAGTCAGTGGTATTTTCAGTACAGCCCCTATGTTTACTACAATGAGCATTGCATAGCCTTCAATTCCGAGCATATGCCTATGAAGATAGACAGGGAAACATTCGTAAAAATGATTGATTTCTTAAAAATGCTGCCCCACTATTTTATCGGCAGCAATGCCGACCTTCCTATTGTGGGCGGCTCAATACTTTCCCACGACCATTTCCAGGGCGGCAACTACAGTTTTGCCATGGAAAAGGCTCCTGTAGAGAAAAAAATAACATTTGACGGCTATCCGGATATTGAGGCCGGAATCGTTAAGTGGCCCATGTCCGTTATCAGGATTTCGGGAGAATACGGCAAGAGGGTTATTGATTTAGCAGAGTTTATACTCGGCCAATGGAGAACCTATACCGATGAGAAGACATATATTTTTGCCGAGACCGACGGAGAGCCACACAACACAATTACGCCCATTGCAAGGAAGAGAAATGACAAATATGAGATTGACCTGGTGCTGAGAAACAACATAACGACAGAGGACAGACCTCTTGGAGTTTATCACCCGAATCCCAGTCTTCATCACATAAAAAAGGAAAATATCGGCCTTATAGAGGTAATGGGTTTGGCAGTGCTGCCGGCAAGACTTAAGGAGGAGCTTAACGCAGTCGAGACAGCCCTTATAAGCAGCGCAGATTTAAGGGACAATGAGCTGACGGCCAAGCATGCCGATTGGGTTGAGGAATTTTCTGCAAAATATGACGACATAAATATTTCCAACGTTGACGCCATAGTTAAGAAGGAAGTCGGACTTGTGTTTATGCAGGTGCTTGAGGACGCCGGAGTTTATAAGAGAAATGACGAAGGAATGGCAGCCTTTATGAGATTTATTGAAAGGTGTGGCGGACATGAAAACTGATACAAAGCTTTTTGGTAAAACAAACCGCGGCGAGGATGTATACGAATACACCATTATAAACGAAAGAGATACAAAGCTTTCGATCATATCTTACGGAGCGGCTATAAGGAGCCTCAGCCTTAAAGACGGCAGGGACATAATCCTTGGCTACGACACCATGGAGGACTACGAAGTCCAGGACAAATACATGGGAGCCATTGCCGGACGATGTGCAAACAGAATAAGCGAGGGCAGATTCGAATTGAACGAAAGGGAATATTTCCTTGCGGTAAATGACGGCCCAAACCATCTCCATGGAGGAAAAGTTGGCTTCGACAAACGCCTGTGGAGAGGCGGCTTTAAGGATGGGAGCCTTGAATTTACCCTTTTCTCCGAAAATATGGAGGAGGGCTATCCTGGAAACTTAAATATAAGAGTAAAATATACGCTGACTGATTACGATGAGGTTTTTATTGACTACTTTGCCGTAAGCGACACAGATACTGTAGTTAACCTTACCAACCATTCCTATTTCAATTTGAACGGCGGCGGAACGATTGAAAACCATAGGATGACTATCTATGCCGATGAGTTCACAGAAATTGACGAAAATGGCTGCTCCAACGGAAAAATAGCCAAGGTTGAGGGGACGCCATTGGATTTTAGAACAGCCAAGGAAATCGGCCTTGACATAGATAAGGACTGCGTACAGCTTAAAAATGCCGGCGGCTACGACCATAACTTCATACTGAAAAAGAATCACAGCATGGAGGTAAAAAAGGCGGCAGAGGCAGAAGCCGATGGAATAAAGCTGGAGGTATGGACTGACCAGTGCGGTATGCACTTCTATTCCGGGAATTATCTGGACGGAGTTGTGAAAGGCAAGGGTGGAGCATCCTATGAAAAAAGATACGGCTTTGCTCTGGAAACCCAGGATTGGCCGGATGCAGTGAACCACAGAAACTTCCCTTCGGCGGTTTTGAAGCGTGGAGAGGAATACAGAAGAAGGACAATATTTAAAG
>JAJQDF010000269.1 GCA_021202325.1 Clostridiales bacterium
GAATAAAGGAGGAATAAAACAATGGAATATGTTACACTCAACAACGGTGTAAAAATGCCAAAATTAGGCTACGGAGTATATCAGACACCTCCGGAGGATACAGAACGCTGTGTGCTTGATGCTATTGAAATAGGCTACCGCAGTATTGACACTGCCCAGGCATATTATAATGAAGAAGGTGTCGGCGCCGCTATCGCAAAGTGCGGTCTGCCAAGAGAAGAATTATTTATCACAACAAAAATATGGATAACCAACGCAGGATATGAAAAAGCAAAGGCTTCTATTAAAGAATCTTTGAAAAAGCTTAAAATAGACTATATAGACCTGCTCCTTATCCATCAGCCCTTCGGCGATTATTACGGAAGCTATCGTGCCATGGAAGAAGCTTATAAGGACGGAATTGTGCGTGCAATAGGCGTTTCCAATTTCTATCCTGACAGATATCTTGACATCTGCCATTTTTCAGAAATCAAACCGGCCGTAAACCAAGTGGAAACCCACGTGTTCCAGCAGCAGAAAATTGCAAAGGAATATATGCTGAAAAACGGCACACAAATTATGTCATGGGGCCCCTTTGCAGAAGGAAAAAACGATTATTTCCAAAATCCCTTACTGAATGAAATAGGCAAAAAATATAATAATTCAGCGGCTCAGATTGCCCTTCGCTTCTTGCTGCAAAGCGACGTAGTTGTAATTCCCAAATCCGTCCACAAAAACCGTATGGAAGAGAATTTCAATGTTTTCGATTTTGCGCTTACAGATGATGAAATGAAGAAGATAGAGGCGTTGGACGGAGGAGAAAGCCTGTTTTTCACCCATTATGATCCCAAAACCGTAGAATGGTTTATGAGCATTCTGTATTAACATCAAAATATTTTCTAAAAAAATTATGGAGGCAATATTTGCCTCCAATTTTTACATTATTCCGTCTTTATACATTTTTTCAAGGCGATCCTTGCGTTCCTTCCAATCCGGCATAATATCGCTCAGAACCTGATAAAACTCTGCGCTGTGGTCAAATACAACAAAATGCGCCAGCTCATGGGCTACAACCTGATCAATACAGTCAACATCAGCCTTCATAAGCTGCACATTCAGTCCAATACGTTTTTTTGTATTGCTGCAGCTTCCCCAACGGCTTTTCATGTTCCTGACGTATATTTCCGGCCGTTCGATATTATATTTCCCAGCTTTGTCCAGCATTCTTGTGAGCGAATCCTCAAATACCGGCTTAGCCTCATCGTTAAGCCAAGAAATATATTTAGGCTTCAGGTTATCGTCACCTGCTCTTGAAGAAACGATAATCTCATTAGCAGTTTTTTTAACCTCAAACTTTCTTCCTTTGGCCAATCTTAAAGTATATTCATTGCCGAGATAATACAGCGTTTTGCCGTCGTAGAAACCGTCATCTGGCATACCCTCCCGGCGTTTTTCTACATCGGCCAGCTTTCTGAATATCCATTCTGCCCTATCCTGTACAAAGGAATCCACATACTTAGGCGACAGCCCGGCAGGCGCTGAAACGGATATACCTCCATCAGCTGTTATTCTGATATTTATATTTTTTATATCCTTTTTTGTAAACTCATATTCCATTCTGAGCCCGCAGTATTCTATCGCCCTGAGCATAAAACCACCCTTAAAACATTACTAAATTCACATAATTAATTCTACATTCTGCTTTGAATTTTTGCAACAGTTCATTTATTTTTTATTGCATAGCTTGCCGCTCCGTATATACCGGCATCGTTGGCAAGCTCTGCAAGCACTATTCTTGTGTCCGCAACTGTCTTGAATGCACTTTCTCTATAGTATTTCTCAACAACAGCCCTGACAATTTCTCCGGCCTTGACAACGCCTCCGCCAAGAACTATTACATCAGGATCTACTATAGTGGCAATATTGGCCAATGCTCTGCCGAGATACCTTCCGAATATTTCGACAGTCTCCAATGCGGCTTCGTCTCCCTTGGCTGCGGCATCAAATACACTCTTTGCCGAAAGAGAATTTTTATCCAGAATTGATTTTCCGACGTATTTTTCAAGCACCTCTGCAGCTGTGGCTACAATTCCTGTTGCGGAAGCATAGTTCTCAAGACAGCCTTTTCTGCCGCAATTGCATTGTCTTCCGTTTTCATATTCCACAGTTATATGGCCTATTTCTCCGCCGGCACCGTTTTTGCCGGTCAGTATATTACCGCCAACAACGATTCCGCCGCCAATTCCTGTACCTATCGTAGCAAGAACCATGCTGTCACAGCCCCTTGCTCCGCCAAACCACTGCTCACCAAGTGCGGCAGCATTGGCATCATTAAGTACCGAAGAATTAATACCGGTAAGCTTTTTCATTATTCCGGCGGCATCTACACTGCTTGACCAGCCAAGATTGACACAATGCTTGACAATGCCTCCCACAACAGGTCCGGGTATACCAATGCCTATACCAATGACATTTTCTTTTGATATACTCATGTCCTTTAAAATGCTATCTATCTTTTCAGCCGCATCTTCCAGCACATGGCCGCAATTATCATCATGCCTCGTTGGTATGCTTGTCTTTGCCGCAACTATGCCGTTTTCCTCAAAGAGGCCTATTTTTACCTCAGTTCCGCCTATATCTACCCCGACAGCGTATCTGAGAAAATTTCCTTTTTCAAGGGCAAGAAGTTTTTCCTTCACATCTATACCTCCGCCATATCCCGTGAGCGAACCGTCAGAGCCCACAACCCTATGACATGGATAAACAATGGAAATCGGATTTCTGTTGTTGGCAAGGCCGACTGCCCTGAAACCTTTGGGGCAGTTAACTCTCTCGGCAATCTCTTTATAAGTCGCAGTTTCTCCATAGGGTATGGTTTTCAGAGCTTCCCATACCTTCTTTTGGAAATCGGTTCCCTCAAGCCTTGTAGGAAAGTCAAATTCCTTTCTTTTTCCGGCAAAATATTCGTCCAACTGGGTTTTAGCGGTTTTAATAAGCTCCGTTTCCTCCACCGGCCAGTCTTTTTCCGAAAAAATAATATTGGTTATTGCTCCATACTCCTCGGCTATACCGATTCTGCCGACATATGTATTATCATAATAAAATATCTTTTTCATATCAAAACATCTCCGCAATGTCCTCTGGTTTTTCAGCCAGCATATATGCTCCGGCTTCTTCCAGCTTTTCAGGTATTCCGTAGCCGTAAAGCACGCCTATACACTTTATTCCGCTTTCTGCCGCTCCAAGTACATCATAATGGGTATCCCCTACCATTATAACATCATTTTTATCAGTAATGCCCATGCTGTCAAGGACATAATTTATAACAGCGGTTTTATTGGCTCTTTCATGCTTTTCGGTATCCCCGCCGATAAAGTCAAAATAGCCCGTAAGTCCAAAGTGTTCCAAAACCTCTTTTGCAGAGCCTTCCGGCTTGGATGTTGCAACACAAAGTATTTTTCCTTTTTCCTTAAGCTTTTTAAGTGTATCCTCGAGGCCTGCATATACATTGCACTCGAATTTTCCAACGGTAGTATATCTTTCTCTGTATGTAGCCACCATTTCCGTACCCTTTTCAGCGGAAACGCCGTATTTTTCCATGAACATTTCGCCTAGAGGCGGTCCTACAAAAACCTTAAGTTCATCAAGTTCCGGAGAAACAAATCCATGCTTCTCCAGTGCGTATTTAACTGAACGAGTAATTCCCGGATGGGACTCGGTTATTGTCCCGTCAAGATCGAATAATATATATTTGCAGTTTAGTTTATCCAAAGTATCAGCTCCAGTATCATTTTTACCATTATGGTAACATTTTATTGGAGCAAAAACAAGAGCTTTATTATGAAAGCGTTCTCAATAACCAAGCTCGCACCATGCTTGCATGTTTGTGCTATGCTTACATAGTAAGATTGGGTATTAGAGAACCTAAACGTAATGAGTACGTAGCCATTTTTCGTAGAAAAATGGGCGGGCGCTGAATGTCCGGTGGACATTCGTTTAGCGCCGACCGTAGCGACAGCGAAGACCGCTGAATGTCCGGTGGACATTCGTTTAGCGCCGACCGTAGCGATAGCGAAGACCGCTGAATGTCCGGTGGACATTTGTTTAGCGCCGACCGTAGCGACAGCGAAGACCGCTGAATATCCGGTGGATATTCATTTAGCGCCGACCGAAACGGAGCGAAGGCCGAATTGCTGAACCGATTGCGTGGCACTAAACATCCGGTAGATGTTTGCTTAGCGCCGACCGTAGCGGCGAAGCATGGAGCAATCGAGATTTCATTCATACTAAATAATGTCAATTAAAAAATTTCATTCTTTAGTATTATAAAGACTCGTCAAAACAAAGCCTGCCAATATAGTCGTCCGCCGCTTCATATATGTGTATAGGCGAAACATCATTTCTCATGAGCAGTTTTATAAACAGCTCCGCTTCTTCCCTGTCTTCAAACATGGATGGTATAGTTCCGCTGTCGTCATCATTCTCAACAGAAACGCCGTAAAACAACCCTCCTTCAAAGTCTCTTTCAATTAAATAATAACTGTTTTTAGGACAGCTTTCGCTGTTTCCTATCAATACTTTCTTTAAATTCATTTGCATAATACCTCCTTTGAATTTATGCATTATGATTATTATACTAGAGGTATAAAATGGCAATTGAAACTTATCGACTTTTTACTTCATAAATCGACAAAAAAATTGGCAGGTTTCCCTGCCAAAATCATATCTCCTTCAGTACCGTATATTTTTCAAGCCTGTTTTCCATTTCTTCGTTGGCATATAACTCCACAAGAACGCCGTCCTCCCTATGCTCCTCATGAGTTATTTCGCATTTGGCATAGACCATGGCCATGAGCTTGCCTTCAGAATACGGCACAAGCACCTTTATTTTCTTTTTAAAGCTCTTTATTACCCTTTCTATCTCATTCAACAGCTCGTCCATTCCATCGCCGGATGAGGCCGATATTCTTACCGTAGTTCTCGCCGTTGAATCCTTCGGCAGAGGAAGTTCTACCTCTCTGTCCATCTTATTGAAGGCCGTTATTACCGGAGTTTCGGCACAGCCCAAGTCCTTAAGAGTATCATAGAAGTTCATCATCTGATACTCACTGTGGAGTTTTGTAGAATCAAACA
>JAJQDF010000165.1 GCA_021202325.1 Clostridiales bacterium
CTGTAGTAAAATCAACTTGTAACAGAATAAATTTACCAAACTTTTAGTTAAGACATCTAAGTTTAGACAAAAGTTTAGAACAAAATTAACATCCTGTCTAGTGTCACTTGTCGCTGGGCATATAAACGGAGTTATTTTGTAGGGGAGGTGATTGGTGCAGATGGATTCCAGCGACTTAAAAATAACCACCGAAACACTTGAGGATTATCTAAAGTATATGGGAGAAAACGATTGTGAGAAAAGTTCTATCGAAAGCTATCGTGTAGTGCTTAAAAAATTTTACGATTTTCTTCCCGAAGAAAAAATAATTACAGCTGATACAGCCGGACGGTGGCAACAATTTCTCTTAGACCAAGGCTATGCAAGCCGAACAGTGATTCATAGGATTCACGTTATAAACGGTTTCCTAAAGTTCTTAGACAGACGGCAATGGCAATTCGACAATACGATAGTTCCCCAAGATAGTATTCAGCCGGAATTGACCAGAAACGAATATCTGAGACTTTTGCAGACGGCTAAAGCGCTTAATAAGGAGAGAACCTACATTATTATAAAGTCGATTTGCTGTATGGGGCTAAAGGTAACCGAGCTGAGTCAGGTAACTGTTGAAGCGGTTCACAATGGCCAAGTAATAATTACACAGCATGACCGGACTAAGAGAACGGTGGTAATTCCTAAGGCGCTGAAAGACGAGCTTTTGGACTATGCCGGAAGGAACGGAATAACAAAGGGCTCCATATTTGTTACCAAAAAAGGAAAGCCGATGAACCGTTCCAACATATGGCATGACATACAGTTAGTATGCGCCGAAGCCCATGTTCCCGAGGAAAAGGCCAATCCAAGATGCCTATGGAAGTTGTACCAGAGTACTTACGAGGGGATCGAGCACAACATTTCAATACTTGTAACACAAGCTTATGACAGAATGCTGGAAAACGAAGAGCTGACAATCGGCTGGAACATGTAAAAAGCGACAAAAAGCAGTTTAAAAAGACTGGAGGAAAAGAAATGAAAAAGAAAATTTTGCCCCTGTTATTGGCAGTGTGCCTGACAGTTGGCATGGTTCCTGCAACGGTATTTGCAGATGATACCAGCGGTGAGGAGACAACCGGAACTGAAGAAGATACAACCACAGAAGACGATGAAGAATATGCTGCGTCAATTGATGGTACATCATATGCAACGTTTGCTGAGGCACTTGCAGCAGCAGAAGATGGCAATACAATAGTACTTCTAGGCAACGTTACGACTAGTACGTTTTATGGTGAGAATTATATTAAAAATGTAGTTGTAGGTACTAAAAGCGAAGAAGATGTATATAGTAATGCTATAACTGGTGAGATTACATTTGACCTTAATGGCAATACATTAACGTATAATGGTGGTACAGTTTATATATGTAGTGGAGGTACTCTTACATTTACGGATTCTGATGGCGGCGTTCTCAATCTTTCTGGAGCTAGTGGCTCAACTTCTCACTTCAACATACAGTCTGAAGGAACTATAGTAGCAGAGGGTATAGAGATTACTGCTACCGGTTCTATATTTTATCCTCAGGGAGATGCAGCACTTGTTGAAGTTACAGATTGTGAAGTATATACAACCGGAGTTTACTGTGTAGATACAAATTCAGCCACGGTAGGTAACTATGGTGTTGAAATTAATCTTTCTGGCTCTACATTTACTTCTGCAGCAAGTGATGGCGATGACTGCGCAGTAATGATAAATGTTGAAGGAACACTGGATATAGACGATTGTACAATTACCGGCGACCGTCAGGCAGTTATTGTTCGTGCAGGTACTGCAACAATTACAAACAGTGACATTACGGTAACTGGTAGTTATAGTGAAAATGTAACTGATAATTATGATACTACAACTGCTTGGGGAGCTGGAAACGAAATTCCTTCAGGTGCTTTGGTTGTTGGAAACTATAAAAATGGAACAGTAACTTCATATATGAATTATGCAGAAGTGTCTATGGAAGATACGAAGATTACTGTAAAAAATGCAGAAGGAAATAACGGTACAGTATATGCAATATTTGTAGACGCCAATGAAAGCTATAGTGCTTGCGTCGGAATTAATGATACCGACGGAAACAGCACATGGATTATAGGTGAAATTGCAGAAGGCCGATATGCAGAAGTAGCATCTTATCAGGTTGGTATTGAGATAGTAGGCGGATATTATTCCGAAAATCCTAGCGAGTTTGTTAAATATGGATTTGCAGTTGAAACAACTAATATAGATGGATATGGTTACCACGTAGTTGAATCTGATACAAATGTATCAGATACAGATGCAGTTACTACTGTAAGTGGTTCTATTGACACAAGTTATATTGCAGAAATAAACAATGTAATTGAAGATTCGAAAGTTACCGGCTTAGCGGCTGCTGTAGATACTGACGAAGTAAATACAATTATTTCTGCGATTATTAGTGCTGATGAGAACTTGACTTCTACAGACGATTTAACGGCTTATGATGATGTAACAGTTTATGTCTATGCAGCAGTTACTGCAACAAAGGCCAACCTTGATGGTACAGATGATATGTATGTAACATATGAGGTAACTCCTTATGCTGTGATAAAAGCTGGATATGATGATCAAAAGGATAGCTATGAGTTAGAGAGCGTAGCAATTGAATTAAATAGCTATCTCACAGGCGATCCTATCACAGTCACACTTCCTATACCTGCAAGCCTTCAGGGGAAAATTAAAGAAATTAAGCATGTATCAGAAACGAAGGGAACAGAGTATTATAGAGAAGATTCTACAACTCATCCGTATACAATTAGCGCAGACGGAACGACAGCAACATTATCTGTAACACACTTTAGTGATTATACTTTAAGTGCTACAGCTACAACAATAGTTGCCGTAGATAATCAAGGTGGTGAATATGAAACACTCGCTGCAGCTCTTGCAGAAGCAAGTGATTCAAGCAATGGAATTACAACAATTACTTTGACAGGCGATGCTGAGTACGACTATTCATGTGCTACATATGCAGATACAGAAGTAACAATAATTGTTCCTGAAGGCATGTCGCTTGAAATAACTGATACAACTTTAAGTATTTTAGAAAGCAGCATAATAGTTCAGGTTGAAGCAGGCGGAGAATTATTGGTTAGTGATTATGCTGTAGGCGGAAGCACCGAAGCTACTGTAGCCTATATAGGAACAGCAACTGATACAACTTCTCGTCTTGTTCTTACAACAGGTTCAATTACAGTTGACTTTGGTGAGAGCCTTGTAACACTTACTGACGGTTCAGTTGCTGAAGTACCTACAGGAACGACATCGTACCTTATTGTAGGAACTACAGATAAGACAGCTCTTAGCCTTACAATCGAAGAGAATGCAGAACTTACTGTAAACGGTACATTGAAGGCTACATCAGGCACAAATGGTTCTACAGTAACTGTTGACGGTACTCTTACTGTTGCAGATGGCGGAGTATTAAATATTGCAAAACAGGCAGAAGTAATTGTTGAAGCAGGCGGAGAATTAACAATAGCAAATGTTAGCGGTATTGGCAGTGAATCTTATGGTACAATCACTATTGAAGCAGGCGGAGACTTTGAAATAACTGATTCAGATTATACAATCGGCAGCAGTGCTGCAGATGTAATTCAGATTACATCAGGTTCAATGTCTATTAATTTGTCAGGTCTTGAAAGCGGTACTTCAATAGACATCACATTAGATGGCGATGCAACTGTTCCGTCAGGTCAGTATTGGACACTTGTGTTAGGAACAGGTGATTCTGCAATAAATACAAACCTTACAATTAATACCGGTTCAACTCTCACTGTTGACGGAGAGGAATTCAGAGTAGCCAACAATTCAAAACTCACAAACAACGGAACTATAGTTGTAAATTCTGTCATGTCGGTAAGCAGTGAAGGCAGTGTAGAAGGTGAAGGTACTATCGAAGTATATGGTATTTTGGCTGACATTGCTGGATTCAGTGACGAAACAAATACAGTGACACTTTTAGGTGTAGACGGAAAAGTATATACAGATGGTTCCTATATTGTAGAAAATGGAGAGTCTACAACAACAGATACATCGTATACAAGACCACATGGCTCAGAAAGTACACATGAATATAAATTATTATGGACAGTTAATACAGATAGTGTTTATGATATAATTTGCGAAAATTCAAACGTAACTGTAGATAAACAAGCTGTAGTAGGCGCAACAGTAACCGTTACACACAATGAAGGATATGAAATTTCAAACGTTGTAGTAACCGATGAGAGTGGAAATGATATATCAGGAAATGTAGAACTTGTAGACAACAAAGATGGAACATATTCATTCACAATGCCTGCGGAAGCTGTTACTTTAGATGTAACAACACAGGCAACAACTACTAACAATATAACTGTTAGCAGTACTTCTCACGGTGCTGTAAATGTAATAATAAATGGAACTACTAGCACAACTGCTTATGAAGGAGATGCAATAACAATAGTTGCAGACCCTAATAGCAACTACAAAGTATCATCAATAGTAGTGACATATACAAGTAGCGGCGAAGAAGTTGACGTGACTACAGTATCGAGTGCTACATGCACATTCATAATGCCTGCGGCAGATGTAACTGTTACAGTTAAATTCACAAAAAGCAGTGGCTCATCAGGCAGCAGTAGCTCATCCTACAGCCTGACAGAGGGCACTACAAGCTCATCGAGCAGCTCAAGTTCTTCAAGCAGTTCAAGCTCAAGCAGCGATATAATGTCGGATATCTTTACAGACCTGAGCACAAGCCATCAGTACTATGATGCAATCATGGAAGCATACGAGAATGGCTGGATGGTAGGTACAAGCGACACAACCTTTGAAGCAGACGGATATCTTACAAGAGCTATGGCAGCGAAGATTTTACACAATCTTGCAGGAAATCCTGATCCTGAGAATGTCGCATCGTTTATCGATGTATTAAGCGGAGAATGGTATTCAGACGCTATTGCATGGGCATACGAGCAGGGTATTGTAATCGGTTATGATTATATTAACTTTGGTCCCAATGACTATGTAACAACAGAACAGTTCAGCATTATGCTTGCTAAATACAGAGGCGAGA
>JAJQDF010000305.1 GCA_021202325.1 Clostridiales bacterium
CTTGCATAAAGCAAATTTACGTTGTGGTTTTTTGGAAAAAATTCAATTTTTTCTGTTCTTTTGCTTAAAAGTGTGATAAAATTAATGTAACGCTGCTTTAAAGCAAAAAAGCGTCGGAATTATCGTTTTTTAAGACCAAAAGAAGGTGAACTATTAAATGAAAATTATTGTTTGCATGAAATAAGTACCTGCCACAAGTCAGGTTGAGATAGATCCCGAAACAGGCTCTATGAAGCGTCTCAGCAGCAATACCAGAACAAATCCTTATGACCTGTTTGCACTGGAAACAGCATTGGACATTCGTGAAAAGGTCGGCGGAACAGTCACGGTTCTCACAATGGGACCGGAACACGCCGATGTAATGATGAAGGATGCCTACACAATGGGTGCAGATGAAGCGGTTATCCTTTCTGACAGAAAATTTGCCGGTTCGGATGTGCTTGCGACTTCATACACACTGGCACAGGGAATACGTGTTTTAGGCGGAGCGGATCTCATCATCTGCGGAAGACAGACCACAGACGGTGACACTTCACAGGTTGGACCTGCCATGGCGGAGCATCTCGGAATACCGCACTGCGCATGGGTTTCGGAGATAGTAGATGTAACAGAGGAAAACATTCAGGTTCGCCAGAACCTTGTTTCGGTAACACAGGTTTCAAAAATGAATTATCCTTGCCTCATTACCGTAGACAAGGATATGTGCGTACCCAGACTTCCTTCTTATAAGCTGAGCAAAAAGACGGCTGAGCGCCCTGTCAAAATATTGTCCTTTGATGATTTGCCCGATAGGGATATGACACGCTACGGTCTTATAGGCTCACCGACAAGCGTTGTCAGAATGTTTGCTCCCCCTGTAAGCGACAGTCAAGTTTATATCGAGGGAAGCGCAGAGGAAAAAGCGCAGAAGATTCTCGATATACTTGTTACAAAAAAGATAATCTAAGGGGGATAATAACATGGATTTTATTCGATTTAATGCTGCCAGATGCAATCTGTGCGGAATATGTATAGATAAATGTCCCTTTGGAGCGCTTTCAATGGGAGAAAGCAGTATTGAAGTAAATGAAAAATGCCGTATGTGCGGACTTTGCGTTCGTATCTGTCCTCAGAAAGCCATTACCTTTGAACAAAAGGCAGGTTCTGTGGATAAGAAAGAATGGAGAGATTTCCTCATATTCGTGGAGCAGGAGAGAGGGGACATTCATCCTGTAGCCTATGAGCTTATCGGCGAGGCACGCAAAATGACCGAAAAGGTAGATTATAAGGTTAAATGCGTTATAGTCGGCCCCGAAGGAACTGCAGAAAACGCAAATAAGCTTCTGCAGTACGGAGTTGATGAGGTGTATGTATATGAGCATCCCGGTTTTGAAGGCTTTAAGGCTGACTGCTATGCAGATGCTGTTGCCGACTGTATTTCAGAGATTAAACCTTCATCAGTGCTTATCGGTGCCACATCATTGGGCAGAAGCCTTGCACCTAGACTTTCAACTCGTTTCCATACCGGACTTACAGCAGACTGCACTCAGTTGGACATTAAGCCCAATACTGATATGATACAGATTCGTCCGGCTTTCGGCGGAAATATTATGGCACAGATACTTATTGATAAATCACGTCCTCAGTTTTCCACTGTCCGTTATCATGTAATGGATAAGGCAAAAAAGGTGGACAAACCCACAGGAAAAATAATAATGAGGGAAGTAAACGATGAGATGGTTCATTCCCACATTGAGGTAGTATCCTCAGAAATAATAGAGAAAAAGAAATCCATAGAGGATGCTGAAAGAATAGTTGCGATTGGCCGTGGAGTCAAGACCGAAGAAGGCGTTAAGCTTTGCAAGGAGCTTGCCGAGGCACTTGGCGCAGATGTGGCTTTCACTCGCCCCATGGTTGAAATGGGAGTCGGCGATCAGCTTCATCAGATTGGACTTTCCGGACATACAGTTAGGCCGAAGCTCATAATTACCTGCGGCGTTTCCGGAGCAATACAGTTTACATCATGCATGAATGCATCCGAAACAATTGTTGCTATAAATTCAGATCCAAAGGCTCAGATATTCGGAGTAGCAAGCTACTGTATAGTTGATGACCTTTATGAAGTAGTTCCTAAGCTTACAGAACTGCTTAAACAGAGAAAGGAGGATTAAATATGGCATTTCCGTACAAAAAAATGGATGAAACAGATTTTGAATATATTCGCTCTATAACATCTGCCGACAGAGTTTGGACAGGCGAGGCTATTGCCAGCGAGTATTATCATGATGAGATGCCTAACTATGGCACATTCCCTCCTGAACTGTATGTGGAGGTTGAAAACAAAGAGGAAATCTCCAAAATAATGGCCTACTGCAACAAGATGAATATTCCGGTTGTAGTGAGGGGAGCAGGCTCGGGACTTGCCGGCGGCTCCAACTGTAAATACGGGGGAATAATGATGTCCATAATGAGAATGAACAAAATTTATCCCGTTGACCATAAAAACCAGACAATAACAGTACAGCCTGGAGCTTTGCTGCTCGATGTTCAGGCGGCGGCTTCCGCCGAAGGACTTTTCTATCCTCCAGATCCAGGTGAAAAGACAGCCACAATAGGCGGCAATGTTATCACCAATGCAGGCGGCATGAAGGCTGTTCGCTATGGCTTGACAAGGGATTTTGTCCGCTGCATAGAGGCAGTGCTTCCCGACGGTTCCATAGAGAAATTCTCATCAAACGTAGTTAAAAATACAACCGGCTACGATGTCAAGGACTTGATAATAGGCTCAGAGGGTACACTTTGTGTGCTTACAGAGGTTACATTGAAGCTTCTTCCGGCACCTAATTGCACATGTACACTTGTAATGCCTTTCAATTCTCTTGAGGAATGTGCCGACATGGTTCCCAAGGTTCTGGATCTTCCGTTCGTACCTACGGCAATAGAATTTCTGGAAAGAGAGCTTATAGAAATAGTTGAGCGCAATCTGCACAAATATCTTCCGGTTAAGGTGGGCAATGCGGTACTCATAGTTATGTATGATGCTTCATCCCAGAGTGAGTTGGACAGCGCAGTAGAGGCAGCGGCCGAGGCGACTCTTGCCAACGGAGCGATAGACTGCGCCATAGCCAATACACCTGAAAGAGCCGCTTCCGTATGGGGCGTTAGAGGAGCGATTCTTGAGGGTATGAAGGCAGATTCCGTATCCCAGGAGGAATGCGACGTTGTTGTTCCTCGTTCATGCATAGCTCAGTATGTTAAGGATGCCAAGAGAATAGCAAGAAACTTAGGTCTCAGAGTTGAGCCCTGCGGTCACTGCGGAGACGGAAACATCCATACAGAGCTGCTACGCGGCGACGACATGACCGACGAGGAATGGGAGACAGCAACACACGAGTGCTTAACACAGCTTTATGCGCTTTCCAAGGAGCTTGGGGGACAGCTTTCCGGAGAGCATGGTATAGGAAACGGACGATTGGAATTCCTTAAGGAATTTGTCGGCCCAAGAATGATTAGCCTTTATAAATCAATAAAGCTCGCATTTGACGAAAATCTTATACTTAATCCCGGAAAGATAGTTGAATTTAACCAATGAAGTAAATACCCGAAGGGTAGTTACTTATACATTCAGTAGAGAGCGAAAGCTCCTACTGAATGTAACGGTTAAAAGTATTTTTGCGAAGCAAAAATACGAATAGTCTAAGTAGTTGCTTCGTTAGGTGAATAATCCTAGATTGAATAAAAGCTTTTCCGGTCAAGCAGGGAAAAGCTGATATAAAATATATATTTAAAATTTAAGAAAAGGGGAAAATTTATGGCAGACAAAAAGAGTCTCTTAGTAGACAAAAACAAAATGCCGCTGGCGATGGGTATTGCGTTTGTAGCATTCATCACACAGTTCGGCGGCGGATTTGCATCGGGTGCGCAGATCAAGCAGTATTTCATTAACTATGGTATTTAGTGTCTTATACTTCCTGTATTGAGCTAGGGACTTTATGCACTGTTCTTCTGGTATGGCATGAGATATGCTTATAAGCACAAAACCTATGACTATCGTTCATTTTCAGACAGCTTTTACGGAAAATACCGTTCTGTAATGTCCAACCTTTTTGAGATATGTTATCTCATAATGATTGGTACAGCCTCGGCGGCAGCCTTTGCAACAGGCGGTTCAACACTGAACACATTGACAAATATACCTTATGCTATTTGTACTCTCATAGTTGCGGTATTCATATTCTTTATCGCTATGTTCGGAACAAACGTTGTTCGTGCTGCTGCTTCTACACTTTCGGTTCTTATTATAATCGGCCTTATAGTAGTTCTTGTACCCAACATTATTGTTCAGTGGCCGGCTATCAGTGAGGCTATTTCCAATATGTCGGCAGGAATCATGGTAGAAGGTTCTACAGAAACAGGCGCATTCGGACCTGCTTTATGGATGTCCTTCCTGTACTTCCTTTTCCAGCTTGCTTCTGTTTCGGTTATGTATCAGCATATGGAGCCTGTTACAGACGTAAAACAGATAAACAAAGCTGCTATATGGATATTTATAGTAAACTTCTTCTCAATGGAGATTTCAATAATTGGTATGCTTGCCGTTATGTATGTTGCCGGTATGGCAGAGGCATCGGTTCCTATGCTCATACTTGTTCAGAACGGCGTTGGCGCATCAATACTTACACCTATCATTTCATGCCTTATTATTCTTGGTGCAATATCTACAGGTGTTAACATGATAGCCGGTATCGTTGCCCGCTGCGTAAACGCTATAGAAAGAAGAAAACCCGACGAAGCTTCCAGAAAACAGGGACATCTGCTTCGTATGGGTATTGCTACAATAATATTCACGGCTATAGCTTGGGGCATTGCTCAGTTTGGTCTTATGGCTGTTGTTAAACAGGGATATGCTTACCTTGGATATGCGGCACTGATAACAGTATTCATACCGTTTGTTATCCATGCGATTGCAACAAAGATGAAAGATATCTAAAAATATGGCAGCAAAATGCGGAAAATACGCAGTGCCATAATAATTATTTGAAAAATGCAGTCGGCTTATGCCGGCTGTTTTTTTGTATTACGAAAACCACACATTAGATGTGTGGTTCAAAAAAGCCTAAGGC
>JAJQDF010000155.1 GCA_021202325.1 Clostridiales bacterium
GGAAAATACTATGACTATTCAAAAGCTGGAAGAACTCCTGCGTGCCGGTGAAGGTGAAAAACTGGACTATAAACAGGAATTTAATCTTGATACTGAAACTAAGAAAAAGGAATTTGTAAAGGACATAACGGCCATAGCCAACTCTAAAGGCGGCAGGGGTTACCTTATTTTCGGCGTGTCGGACAAAACCCGTGAGTTTGTTGGCATAAGCGGAAAATATCCCTCGGAAGAGAGTGTTTTCCAGATAATAAGCACCCGATGTGATCCGCCGGTTCCGGTTCGCTTTGAAGAAATTATATATAAAGGAAAGAAGGTTATTGTTCTTACCATATTTAAGAGCAGCCAAAGACCGCACCAAATACTGCAGACAGGCACGTTTTATATCCGCAGAGGCTCAACCACCGATGTTGCCAGAAGATATGAAATTGCTTCCATGCTTCAGGATAACGGCCTCATATGCTATGAAACAACTCCCATACGTCATGCATCTTTAAGCGACTTTGATTATGACATGCTCAATAAATATATTCTCAGCCGTTTTTCGCCTAAAAGAGCTGAAATTATACTGGAAAGCATGGGATTTATATTTTATAACAACGACTCTAAGGAATACTGCCCAACAGCCGGAGGCCTGCTGTTGTTCGGCAAAAATCCGCAGCGTTTTTTGCCTTCTACGGGAATCCGTATAGAGTGCGGCGGAAAGGTCACCCTTTTCGAAGGAAATATACCGACAATGCTGGACGATTCCGAAAAATTCATTTCAGAAATTCCTATGCTTGAAGGCTACCCTATTAATGCCATATATGAGGCTTTATACAATGCTGTCGTTCACAGGGATTACTGGGATTCAACCCGTGAAACGGTAGTTATAATCAAGCGCAAGAGCATAGAGATAACAAATCCCGGAGCTATATGGAATACTGACGGAATAATCAACATGGAAAGCGATATGTATCCGCCAAGACGAAACAGCTGGCTTTATCAAAGGCTTCTTCTAACAGACAGAAAGGACCGCTTCATAAACAGTCCCATTGGAATAAGAACGTTAAACGAAAGCTTTGCCGAATATGGACTTAGAGTTAAATACATAAATCTCATAAAGAAGAACCTTTTTAAGGTTATACTGCCCGGTACAGATGACTTGAAAAATAATGTAAAATAATCAAAAAATCAGTTGACTTTTACGCCAAAAGTTATATTATATTGTCTTGGATAATTTTTCGGCAGAAAACCTGCCAGTAATTATGTATTAAAGTGAGGCGTAAAAAAATGACTAAGTCAAGTGAAATAAATATGTGTGAAGGTCCTATTCTTCCAAGCATACTGAGGTTTGCCCTGCCCCTGATGCTTTCCAACATACTGCAGCTGCTTTTTAATGCGGCCGATGTAGTTGTTGTCGGAAGATTTTCGGGCAGTGAGGCCCTGGCAGCTGTTGGTTCTACTACACAGCTTATTAATTTGTTTGTAAATTTCTTTATAGGCTTATCTGTCGGTGTAAATGTTATGGTAGCCCATTATTATGGTGCAGGCGATAAAAGAGGAATAAGCGAGACTGTACATACTGCAATATGTATTGCGGTCATTTGCGGCGTTGTAATGTTGTTTGTAGGAATACTTGCAGCGTCCCCTATGCTTAAATTTATGAATACACCTGATAATGTATTTGACCAAGCCGCCTTATATATGAGAATATATTTTTTAGGAACACCGGCCTTTGTTGTATACAATTTTGGTGCGGCAATAATGCGTGCCGCCGGAGACACACGCCGTCCTTTGATTTATTTAACAATATCAGGAGTACTGAACGTAATACTCAATGTATTTTTTGTAGTTGCATTAAAGCTGGATGTAGCCGGAGTTGCCCTCGCTACAATTATTTCACAGTACGTTTCGGCAATTCTTATTTTAAGACATCTTATGAGGACAAACGACAACTGCCGTTTAGTTCTTAAGGAAATTAGAATATACAAAAACAGATTTTCACAGATAATGCAGATTGGTCTTGGCGCAGGATTCCAGACTCTTGCATTCGCTATATCAAACGTACAGATTCAGTCGTCAATCAACTCGTTCGGCTCCATAGTAATGGCAGGAAGCTCTGCCGCCGGAAGTGTTGAAGGCTTTGTCGAAACACCTATGAACGCAGTTGCACAAACTGCCCTTAGCTTTATGGGACAGAATATGGGCGCTAAAAAATACAAGAGAATCGATACCATACTCTACCGCTGTCTTGGTCTTACAACAGTTATCGGTCTTGCTTTAGGTATTGGCGCTTACTTCTTCGGTGAAGCTCTTGTCAGTATATATAATTCAGATCCTGCAGTTATACAAGCCGGAGTATATCGTCTTTCAATAATAAGCACTACATATGTTTTATGCGGTTTAATGGAGGTATTGTCTTTCGGAATCAGAGGCTTAGGCTACTCCGCAATGCCTATGATAGTCACTCTGCTGGGTGCCTGTGCATTAAGGATTATATGGATACTTATAGTATTTACAGTATTCCCTACTCAATTCACGATATATATATCATATCCAATCTCATGGATTATTACAACAATAGCTCACTGGATATGCTACAGAAAGGTCAGAAAGAAATTCCCTTCCGAGGATGTAGTAACAGCATAAAATTGATATCAATATAAAAATATCTCTGCTGTAAGGTAGCTTATAACCACTTTACGGCAGAGATGTTATTTTTCCTTTATAGAATTTCTAGCTTATCATTCCAAGGCTAATTATAAGAGCCTTATTTACAAGGTTCATCAGCCTCTCATCTGTAGTGCAGATTTTTTCCCTCAGTCTTTTTTTATCTATTGTCCGTATCTGCTCTAGTAGGATTACCGAGTCTTTTGCCAGATTATATCTTTCCGCCGAAACTTCAATATGTGTAGGCAGCTTTGCCTTATTTATCTGTGATGTAATGGCAGCGCAAATTACTGTAGGACTGTATTTATTTCCCATATCATTCTGTATTATAATTACAGGTCTTATACCGCCCTGTTCAGAGCCCACTACCGGTGAGAGATCAGCATAAAAGATGTCGCCTCGTTTGACTGTCATGCTTTATCACACTCCGCTTGTGTATTAAAAATAGTTGAGCGGTATGTATTAAACTGACTTATGTGTCCCTGCTTTTCAACTATCTTCAGCAGATATTATTGCCTGTTGGAAAAAATTTATTCTGTAATAATTACTTTTTAAACGTATTTTACTGTTTTTACCACTTTGCCGTCCTTGATGTACTGTCTGGGAACACGTTTGCTGAGAGTGCAGAAAACTTCATAGTTTATAGTATTCATAACCGAAGCTATATCATCTGCAGTTATTTCATTCTCGCCCTGTCTGCCGAGTAAAACAATCTCATCATTCATATTGACATTCTCAATATCCGAAACATCAACCATGAACTGATCCATGCATATTCTGCCGACAATCGGCGCAAACTTGCCTTTTATAAGTACTTTTCCGCCCTTGGCATATGCTCTTATAAATCCGTCAGCATAGCCAACCGGTATCGTGGCAATTGTTCTTTTGCACGGTGCCTTATATGTCCTGCCATAGCTTATGCTGTCTCCCTCTTCAACTTCCTTTACGAAGCTGACATGGGTTTTTATAGACATAACTGGCTTTATCGAAAGCTTGGATTTATCCACCTCATTGGAAGGATAGGCGCCGTAGAGTATTATTCCCGGTCTTACCATATCGAGCATAACTTCATCCAGTTCCATTATTGATGCACTGTTGGCACAATGTCTTACCGGAATATTTAAGCCTCTTTCTTTAAGCATGGAATCCATTTTCATGAATTTTTCAAACTGACCGTAGGTATAGGTCTTATCTGTTTCATCAGCTGTCGAAAAATGAGTGAACATTCCGTTTACTTCTAGGCTGGGAAGCTGGGAAGTCTTCACAATCTCATCGGCGGATTCCTCATTCACTCTGTAGCCGAGACGTCCCATACCCGTATCAATTTTAATATGTATTACAGCTGTTTTTCCGAGAAAAACCGCCGCTTTGGAAAGCTCTTCAGCCTCTACATAGGAATATACTGTCTGAATTATACTGTAGTTTACTATGTCCTCAAAACGGTTTTTTGGAGTAAATCCAAGTATAAGTATGGGCACATCTATACCATGATTTCTTAAGTTTATGGCCTCATCAATTACAGCTACGGCCAGCCAATCAGCTCCGTTTGCTAAAAACACCTCTGCCGCCTCTATGGCACCGTGTCCATAGGCATCGGCCTTTACTACTCCTATAATTCCTGTACCTTCCTTTGTTCTGGCTCTTATGCTCTTAATATTATATTCAAGGGCATCCAAATCGATATAAGCCAAAACTCTTTCTTCGTCAGTCATTTTGATCCTCCGTCATCAAGCCTTGAAAACAGAATCATCTATTTCAGGGTTATATTCAAATTCGTTGTAAGTAATAACATATCTTTCTCCGCCGTCCTCATCATATATTACGAACTTAAGCGGTTTAAGACTTTCGTTGTCGATCCACACCTTTTCTGTGGCAACATATTTGTTTTCTTCGGGAATGACGGCCTCAAGGACGGTGCATTGGCTTTCGTCAAGACTGACCGCAGTATCTACAGCCACATCCTCGGAATTTAAATAGTTTCTGACAAAGCTGCAGAAAAACAGTTCATCGCCCTTTTGTCCATCAGGCAAATCAAGCGTAACCGTTTCATCGGTCTTAGCATTGTACTGCGCAACCGTCGTTCCGTCAAAAACCGTAAAATTACCTGCCATATTTTCCGGAGCAGTTATTTCAAGCCGATATTCTCCACTTGTTTTGTTGTACTGTACCGTCTCATAGGTCATTTCTCCCTTATTGGATATGCGTGTAAGCGTCGCCGTGCATTTATAGCTCTCCATTTCGGAAAGCTGTTTCTGCACCTTTTCCATGGCGGTCATTTCTGTTCCGCCGCAGGATGAAAGCACAGCACATAAACACATAGCGCCGACTGCACACGCAATACGTTTGATAACAGCAAGCATAGTTTTACCTCATAAACCTTTTTATAATTTTTTTTACTTACTGTTTTCAATTAAAATTCCTT
>JAJQDF010000220.1 GCA_021202325.1 Clostridiales bacterium
TATGTCATCTCCTAATATTATTTTTAATTATATCACTGTCTTAGCCTGATTATAAAAGAGATTTTTTAAAAAATTTTGCAATTAACTTTGCCGGCAGACGGCACCTTTACTATTATAATCATTGACAGGCAATTTATAAAATATATAATAGATATAATTAATATATCAAAAATATATGGGATAAGTAATATGCTTATTAATTACGAACATTACAGAATTTTCTATTATGTGGCAAAATATCAGAACATAACCCAGGCGGCGGCCGCCCTTATGAGCAGTCAGCCCAATGTGACAAGAACAATAAAGCAGATGGAGAAAAAATTCGGCTGTGCGCTCTTTGTGCGTACGGCAAGAGGCGTAAAGCTGACCGCCGAGGGAGAAAAACTCTACGAGCATGTGGCCGTGGCCTATGACCATATAGAGGCCGGCGAAAAGGAGCTGACCGGACGGCTCACTCTCCAGGAAGGCGCTGTTGCCATAGGAACAGGCGAGGTTGCCCTTCATTTGCTATTATTAAAAAAGCTCAGCGAATTCCACACACTTTATCCAAAGGTACGCTTAAAGATAACAAACGGCTCCACGCCCCAGTCGCTGAAGGCATTGGATACCGGCGCCGTGGATTTTTCCGTTGTTACCGAGTCCAACGAGATGTCGCCCCAGATGAAGTCAATACCGCTTTGCTCATTCAGGGAAATTCTCATTTGCGGGAGTCAGTATAGGTCGCTGGCGGACAAAACCATAGGTTTTGGGGATTTGGCCAAGCTTCCCTATGTCTGCTTGGACAGAACTACCATAACATACAAGTTTTACAGAAATCTGTTTTTATCCGAGGGACAAGAGATGAACCCCGATATAGAGGTTGCCACCAGCGACATGATACTGCCTGTCGTTGAAAATAACCTTGGCATAGGCTTTGTTCCGGAGCAGTTTGCTGCCCAGCCGCTTAAGGAGGGCAGGGTATACAAAATAAATATGGACAAAGAAATACCGCAGAGGCACATCTGCATGGTAAAGGACAAGGGCAGGAGCCTTAGTGCGGCGGCGGATAGGCTGGCAAGCTATCTAAGCGCAGGGCGCTTAAGCGAAAACCCTTGAGGGATTTCCGCTTGTTATGGAAGTAACCGGAAAAGTTCCACGAGAAACTTTTCCGGTTACAGGGGCTGAGTTTTAGGTATAGACGTCCTCGGAAATGAATTCCTCAGACGTTTACGGTTTTTATCGGCAAAATTGAGGTTTTTACAAAATTTAAAATTGCTGTTTTCGGGTAACTATTATGTATAACAGTTATCGCTTGAGGAATTCATTTCCGAAAGTGTCTATACATAGGAAATGAACAATGTAAAAGCCAATGTTTCGACGGTTTTACGGAACATTGGCTTTTACTGCCATAAATACGATAAATCCACTGGGCTTTTATCGTAGCGGCTCTGCGCTTTCTTCACAGAAAATCCCAAATATATATAACGCTGATTGTCCATATAGCCCCGTATCTGTATCAGATAATGCTTCTGCCGTTTTCGAAGTATAGAACTGTTCCAACGCTTCTTCTTCTGAGATATTATATTTTTCCGCAATCATCCTTACAATTTCAGGTATAAGCGTTGCTTTTATTGTCGCATGTGCCATAACTTCATACCTCCACTATATAGCTTTTCACAAATGTAAGCTCAGACAGCGAAGCATCTGTACAAAAAGCTATCTGGTTGTTTATTTTCTCGAATTTCAGACGTTCCACCGCATCTTCTTTTCTCATAATTCCTTGAACAACATAGGAAACAGTCTCGCCCACATTATCATTTGCTATTTTTCCGATAACAATGTCATACCCATGGCAAAAGTCAATATTACTGCGGCATTGTACAACCATATCCAGCCAATCCATCGAAGCACCACTGAAAGCTTTTTCATTAAGAGTATGGCTCTCATTCCAATTATATATGTTTACAACGGCCTTTTGGGGCTTTCCGCTGATTCGTGTCTGAATCTTTGCCCTGCGGACTGCCCAGCGTTCTGCCTGTTCCCTTATATCTGTAGTATAAAAAGCAAAGCCGAAGTCTCTTCCTATTTCATTGGAAATGATTTTTGGCTGCTGTATCTCCATCGTTGTTCCGTGATACACTAACATGTTCCGTTTCCTCCCAGATACTGATCGATAAACTGCATCATATACTCCATGCTCATGCCATGGAGATCGTCATAATCATTCTGAAGAATATCCAATAGTTTTTCTTTTTTAAACAATTCATATATTTTTTCGCTTGGCTGATTAGTATGCTCGGCATAATACTCTATGCAAAACGAAATAAAGGATAATTTGCTCATATGAACCTCCTGTGAATTTTATTGTGTTATGGCAGCAAAGCTGTTTGACTTAAGAATACAAATTAATTTTTATTATAATTCTTAAGTCAAACGGCGACGGAGCGTACCAATAAAACGATGTTTTATTGGTTGCGGCCATTAGTCGAAAGTTCCACGAGAAACTTTTATGGTTACATTGGTTGCTAATTAGGCTATGCCGTCGTCGGAAGTGAATTTCTCGGACGTTTACGGTTTCTGTCGGCAAAATTGAGATTGTATAAAATCTAAAATTGCGGTTTTTGGGTAACTATTATGTATGACAGTCATCGCTTGAGGAATTTACTTCCGAAAGTGTCTAAGCAAAGGAAAATGCTAATGCAAAAGTAAAAATTTCTTCTGGAATTTTTGCTTTTGCCGCCGTTAACACGATGAAATCCCACAGGATTTCATCGTAAGCGCACAGCGCGTTTTCATTTCCTTCTTTATAAGTATATAGTCCGTATCATAGGTCGAGATGGCAAACACACTTATCCCTTCGTCGGCAAGTATTCCTGAAATTTTAGCTAATATGCCGACAAGGGAAAAATCCAGCTGTCCAGCAATTCGGAAGGCCATCCAGCCGTCCTCCCTATCTGTCCACCCTTCGGGGACATATCTGCTTTCGCAAACGAGGGAAAACTCATTGTCGGTTTTTGCGGTAAACACAAAGCCTTCGGAAGGTATTGCCGGCTTCTCATATTTGCATACGGAAAACTCTCTGTCCAAAAATTCAATTTCCATTTGGCTTTTCCTCTAATTCTTTCTTTATAATTTCGGTTTCGGCATCATACTCGCTTATAAAGTTATAATTTATCCCCTTCGTCTTATATCCCACCAGTGTGTCCACATTTACATCGTGGATACTGTTGAAGATATTCATCTCTACGAGGGGATTTGTCTTTTTAAGTTCTCGTATAAGTTCTTTGGTTTCCTTACGCTTGGAGGACATTTCCTCATTGGCGACATTCTCCGTAAAACGGCAGGCGCACTGCAAAAATTCCAGGCCGTTATAATCCCTCCAGGCGATTATGGCATCCTCATGCACACAGTACAGCGGACGGATAAGCTCCATTCCTTTAAAATTGGTGCTGTGAAGCTTCGGCCTCATCCCCTGTATTTGGGCACCGTAGAGCATTCCCATAAGGGTTGTTTCTATCACATCGCTGAAATGATGTCCCAGTGCGATTTTGTTGCAGCCAAGTTCCTGGGCCTTGCTGTAGAGATGGCCCCGCCTCATTCTGGCGCAAAGATAGCAGGGGCTTTTTATCATGGCGTTGGCAACATCGAATATATCGGTTTCGAAAATTTTTATGGGAATTTCCAAAAGAGAGGCATTATCCTCTATTTTTTTTCGGTTGGCCTCGTTGTAGCCGGGATCCATAACCATGTATTCCACATCGAAGGGAAAATCCGTTATGCGGTGGAGAAGCTGGAACATTTTTGCCATAAGCATGGAATCCTTTCCGCCGGAAATACATACGGCAATCCTGTCGCCCTCCTGTATAAGCTCGTACCGCTTAATAGCTTCGGTAAAGGGGCGCCACAGCTCTTTTCTGTATTTTTTCTGAATGCTCCGCTCAATGAGCTGGCATTTGGTAAGTTCTCTTTTCAAAGGGTTGCCTCCTGTTAAAGTAGTTTCAGCCTGTTTCTGAGTTCCTGAAGTATGATTTCCTTGGGCTTTGGCGGAAAATGTCCTTCCAGACCGTATTTGAAGTCTATGGCCTCCACCTCTTTTATCTGTTCCGTAAGCTTTTCTTTGTTGTCAATCCATTCCTCACCTATGACCTCGGTGCTTAGGGCATCACCGAAAAATACAATGCCTTCGTTGGGAATGTATATAACTATGCTTTCATCGGTGTGGGGCGTAGTCATCTTTTTGAATACACAGGGCTGATCGCCTAAGTCGAATGTCATTTCCTCATGGAAGGATATGTCGGCCTTTTTAACCTGAATTTTCGTAATGTCTGGATATTCCAGCCTTATGTGGGGCTCGCAGAACAAAGGAATGCTGTTGTCGGCGATATGCTCCTTGAACATTTCTTCGTTCCACTGCCAACGGGACATATCGTCCAGAATATCATTGGTTTTGTCCAGTGCAAAGGACAGTGCATTGAGATAAGGAAGACCGTATGTATGGTCCCAATGGTGATGGGAAAGCACAACATAATCTGCCGGCGCAAAGCCTGCTTCGGCTAGGTCGTCGTTGAAGTCATCGACCACGCTTTTAGAGTTTCCGGCTTCCACCATAAGGTTATATTTTTTGCCCATAACATAGCCCATTGTCGGCCTGTCGTTTACCACTGAAAAAGTTGTATAATAGACGTTGTCAGTCATTTTTTTAAGCATAATTTCACCTTTCCTTACTGCACTTTTCATGTATAAACTTGCTGAATTCGGCTCCGTTATCACCTATAAAGCCGTTTTTGTCAACTAGTATGCTTATTCCGTTTAAGCCCAGCACATAGAGATTTTTTGTTTCGGAAATATTGGTTATCTGTGAATATTCGGCCTTTACTGTGCTTCCTGCGGTCAGATTTTTGCCCACAATGACATCCTCATAGAAAAACAGTCTGATTTCGGCCTCGCCGCCGAACTTCTCCAAATAAGATTTGTAGGTCTTATCTATTTGGCTTGTCAGCTTGTGCAGGGCAAAAATCATTATTATTACTGCAATTATTGCTATTACTGCAATGGCTGTCCTGCCGGCGAG
>JAJQDF010000053.1 GCA_021202325.1 Clostridiales bacterium
TTGAAAAGTTTCTACTGGAACTTTTCGATTTGCCGCCGACAATCAAGATGAAATCCCCCAAGGATTTCATCTTAGGGGCTGAGCTCACTCAGCCCTTTTAGCTTTGTTTTTGTTGTTGAATATAAATATAACCAAGCTCAGCACTATCACTGCCAAAACAACTACTGCCAGGACTCTGGAGTCCTGAATTGCGATAAATATGGCCAGCGCTGCCAAAAGTACGCTTATGCCGTAGAGTATCAGCACGGCCTGTTTCTGAGTATATCCATTGTCTATCAGCTTGTGGTGAAGGTGTCCCCTATCGGCCTGCATTATGGGCTGATGGGTTATCAGCCGCCTAAGCATTGCGCAGAGCGTATCAAATATGGGCAGTCCCAGCGACAGCAGGCAGACGATAAGCGCCAGTATGGCATAGCCTTTGAACACGCCGATAATACTAGTTACCGCCAGCACATAGCCGAGGAATGTTGCTCCCGTGTCGCCCATGAATATTTCCGCCGGGTTGAAGTTTCTCGGCAAAAATCCGAGACAGCTTCCGGCCAGCGCCGCCGTCAGCATTACGGCTGACTCCGTTCCTGTCAGTATGCATAGCACCATAAGGCAGAGCGAAGCAATTGATGAAACGCCTGCCGCCAGGCCATCCAGGCCGTCGATAAGGTTAACGGCGTTTGTTACGCCTATTATCCATATGAGGGTTATTGGGCCGCTGAGTTTTTGCAGGTAGTAGGTAACCGGCCACATTACGACGTTTATCCTAATTCCCGAAGCTATTACCAAGAGGGCGGCTATTATCTGGAATAACAGCTTTACCTTGGCCGGGAGGTTTTTACAGTCGTCCACTATGCCGACACACACTATTACTACCGCTCCGGCTATGAAGCCGATAAAGTGCTTTATATTAATATCACTTACATATCTGTACAG
Organism: Clostridiales bacterium; assembly: GCA_021202325.1. Lineage (GTDB taxonomy): Bacteria > Bacillota > Clostridia > Lachnospirales > Anaerotignaceae > Metalachnospira. The sequence goes on from JAJQDF010000053.1 coordinate 925, forward strand.
CACCAGCACCGTTATCATAAATCCCATAACGATGGCAATGCCGCCAAGACGCGGCATGGGTTTGTTATGCATGCCCCTTGCCTTCGGATAGTCTATGGCTCCTAATTTTTCGGAAAGTTTCTTTGCGAAGGGAGTCATGACCATGGATATTGCGAAGGCACTGGCAAATGCCGCTATATATAAAAGCCAATTGTGAACCATTTATAAATCTCCAATCATTTTGTGCCGAAAATTCTGTCTCCCGCATCGCCGAGGCCGGGAACTATGTAGCCATGGTCATTGAGACGGCTGTCATAGGCGGCGGCATATATATCAACGTCCGGGTGTGCCTCCTGAAGAGCCTTAACTCCTTCCGGAGCCGCAAGAATACACAAGAAGGTTATCTTTTTGGCCCCCTTTGCTTTAACGAAGTCGATTCCGGCAACAGCCGTTCCGCCTGTGGCAAGCATGGGATCTGTGACGAATACTTCCATGTTTTCTATATCCTTGGGAAGCTTGCAGTAATATTCCACAGGCTTAAGTGTTTCGGGATCTCTGTAAAGGCCGATTACGCCGACCTTCGCCGTAGGGATAAGCGTAAGAAGTCCGTCCAGCATGCCCATTCCGGCACGAAGTATGGGAACAATCGCAAAGTCTTTACTGACAACGTTTACATCGGCCTCGGCAATAGGCGTTTCTACCTTTGCCGGCTTAAGCTCCACATGTCTTGTGGCCTCGTAGCAGAGAAGCATGGCAACCTCGGATATTACTTCCTTGAATTCCTTGGTGCATGTGTCCTTATTTCTCAAAAGAGCCATTTTATTCTGTATAAGCGGGTGGTTTGATACAAAGAACTCACTCATTGAAAACTTCCTTTCTTCAATCCTCAATCTTACTGATTCTTCTTATATGCCTTTCATCATTGGAAAACGGTGTCTCAAGGAATATCTTTACGATTTCCTCGGCAAGGCCGGGGCCTATTACCCTCGCACCCATTGTCAGTACGTTGGCATCGTTGTGCTCCCTTGTTGCCTTGGCTGAAAAACAGTCATGGACAAGCGCCGCTCTAATTCCCTTTACCTTGTTTGCGGCAATGCTAACGCCGATTCCGGTTCCGCATATAAGTATGCCCTTTTCACATTCTCCGTCAGCAACGGCATAGGCTACTTGCTTTGCATAATCGGGGTAGTCGCAGCTCTCGGCGCTGTATGTTCCGAAATCTTTATATTCATAACCGGATTTCTCAAGAAATTTCATAATGTCCTGCTTGAGCTCATATCCGCCATGGTCACAGCCTATAGCTATCATATCATTCATTCCCTTTCTCATTTTTTATCTTTTCGGCCAGTTTATTTATACAGTCGATTATCTCCTCGGCACATTCCATATATACGGCAGGGCTCTGTCCGAAGGGATCGGCTATGTTTCCGCCCTCGCCTGCGGCATATTCCTTAAGAGTAAACAGCTTTTCGGCAGGGCAAACCTTTTCAAGCATTTTCTTATGCTCGGCAGTCATTGTCAGTATAATATCCGCATTTTCAATATCTTCGGGAGTTAACTGCTTGGCTATATGCTCCTCAAGGCTCAGTCCGTAGTTTCTGACGGCCAGCCTTGCATAATCACTGGCGCAGGCTCCGCTTTCCGCAAAAATCCCCCTGCTTTCGGCTTCCGCATCAATGCCGGCTTTTTCAAACACAGCGTTGGCTATAACCTCCGCCATTGGGCTCCTGCAAGTGTTGCCTGTACATACAAATATTATTTTCATCAGTTTCCACCACCATCAGCATTTAATACAGTTAAATCCTGCCGCCTTATTGAGCCTGTTCATTATGGCCGCTCCCTCTCCGTCTTCATCAAAGACTTCGGAATAAACAACATCTACTCCTATAAAATCAAATTTACGGAGTATTTTGAACAAATTGGCTCCTATGGTCTCAGGCTTGTCCCTGTCGCCGACGACTAGAACCTCGCCCTCATCGTATCTGTCTTTGGTCTGAGTCGTGGCCATTACGCCCACTTTCATTCCCTTTTTTATGTCCTCTTTAACCTTTCGGTTAATTGTCTCTATTACATTATCTCCGCTTCCGCTCACAAGTATTACATTGGCCAAAGGGGAATAGTGCTTATATTTCATTCCCGGCGCCTTCGGTACAATGTCCGCCGAAGGTTTGGAATACACAGCCGGATCCACATCAATTTTTCCGACTACTTCCTCTATCATTTCCTGTGTCACTGCTCCTGGACGGAGAAGCACAGGCTTTTCGCCAGAAACATCGAGAATGGTCGATTCCAGTCCCCAGTCGCAGGCTCCGCCGTCTATTATCATTTCAATTTTTCCGTTCAGGTCAAAATCCACATGGGAGGCCCTTGTAGGGCTCGGCTTTCCCGAAGAATTGGCGCTGGGTGCGGCTACGGGGATTCCGGCAGTTTTAATAAGCTCCCTGGCAATTTTATTGGACGGGTACCTTACGGCAACGGTGTCAAGGCCTCCGGTTACGGCAGAGGGCACACAGTCGGCTTTTGGAAGAACCAGTGTTATAGGTCCCGGCCAAAAAGCATCTATTATCTTTTTTGCATCCTCCGTAACGCACTTAACTATGGGATAAAGGCCGTCCAAATCACCGATAGTAAGTATAAGCGGATTGTCGCTCGGTCTGCCCTTGGCCTCATAAATCCTTCTGCAGGCCGCCTCATCCAGTCCGTTGGCGCCAAGTCCATATACCGTCTCCGTAGGAAAAGCCACTAATCCCCCATTTCGGAGGATTTCAGCGGCTTCCGTAAGTATATCCTTTTCAGGATTATCAATATCAACTTTTACAAGTTTTGTTTCCATGATTATAAATTAGCTCCGCAGCACTTTTTATATTTTTTTCCGCTTCCGCAAGGGCAGGGATCGTTTCTGCCAATCTTGGGGCCATCCTTTACAACGGTACGGGATGTTTTCTGCTCTTTATAAAACTTTTTGAGCTCATCCTCTGTGTAAATTTCGTTCCACTGGGGAAGTGTGTAGAGATGCTCGGCCTTATATTCAACCATCTTTTTGTAAAGCTTTTCAAACTCAATATGGAGTTTAACCTCTGAGTCAGCAGTAAGCTCCTTAACATCATAGGGCTCGGGAAGCACATCATTGATTCCGTCAACAAATGCTACGGCCTGTTCATCGTTCATATTGAATTTTTCGGCGATTTCAGAAATCTTCATGTCCATGTCGGTTACCTTTTCGCCAAGTATATATTCATATACCTTCTGTTCAAGGGGAAGGTATACGTCCCATACAGAGTTTACGCTCTGTCCATTAGGTGTAAATGCTTTCTTCATCCAGTTTTCATATAAGCTCATCTTATATTCTCTCCTTGTCAAAACAAATTATGATTGTAAATCCGCAAGCCTTCTTTGCAGGCGCAGCCATGTATAAAAGCCTGATTGCTTCATACATCGCAGTTCCGTATTCGTACTTAACAAATAATAATATATTTTGAGCTTTATTGCAACAAAAATTAATAAATTAACTTACACAACTGCCTCTTTCGGCGTATTTTCTCTCATTACCATTATGATTTCTACGCCCTTGTCTCTCAAAATCTCATCTATTTCATCAAACTCGGATTCTATCCTTTCTTTGCCGATGACGGGAATTGCCGGCGGCTCGCCGAGGACAACCTTGTTTATGCCGTACTCCTCTATGAATTCTCCGATGGCCTTGGCAACATTGTCACTGCACATCATATGTACCATTCCGCCCTTTTCACTGCCGTATTTGAACAGCTTTTCAAGAAGCATGGGCGTGTCGGCATTATTGAAAATGCTCTCTCCCTTGTTTACATGAAGTATATGAAGCTCCGCATTTAGCCTGTCGGCCACATCCGCAGCTGTATCAATCAGTCTTTCAGAATTGTACTGAACCGTTATACATACAACAACTCTATTTGTCCCCACGGGAACCGATGCATCATAATCTCTTACCATAAAACTCTCCTCCTAATTCCGTATTATAATTCCAATCTATAGCCATATAATTCTTCTTTTCTTTTTTACAAGAAAATATTATCAGAATAATTTGACATAATATT
>JAJQDF010000002.1 GCA_021202325.1 Clostridiales bacterium
TAACTACATGGGGCGAGTCCCACGGAAAAGCCCTCGGCGTAACAATTGACGGATGCCCGGCAGGCATTCCCCTTTGCGAAGAGGACATACAGAAGGAACTGGACAGGCGCAAACCGGGCTCGAACCCCTATGGCACAAAACGCAAGGAAAGCGACTCGGCCAACATACTTTCCGGAGTATTTGAAGGAAAAACCACAGGTACTCCAATTTCTATAGCTGTATATAATGCCGACCACCATTCTGCAGACTACAGCAATATTGCTGACAAATTCCGCCCGGGACATGCGGATTTCGGCTTTCAGAGCAAATACGGCTTCAGGGACTACCGAGGCGGAGGCCGTTCATCGGGAAGGGAAACCCTTTGCCGTGTAGCCGCCGGAGCGGTTGCGAAAAAAATTCTTGCGGAACTTGGCATAAGCATAACCGCTTATACCGTTTCCATAGGCCCCTTAGATATTGACAGGAGCCGCATGGATATAAATACTCGCTTCGACAATCCCCTTGTTATGCCTGACAGTGAGGCCGCTAAAAAGGCCGCAGAATATCTGAACGGCTGTATGGCGGATTGCGACAGCGCCGGCGGAATAGTCGAGTGTGCGATAAGCGGAGTACCGGCAGGTATCGGCGAGCCTGTATTTGATAAGCTGGATGCGGTGCTAGGCATGGCTATGTTCTCCATAGGTGCGGTCAAGGGCGTAGAATTCGGCGCAGGATTTGAGGCCGCAAAAATGAAGGGCTCAGAAAATAACGACGAGTTCATAATGGAGGACGGAAAGGTCAAAAAGCTTTCCAACAATTCAGGCGGCATTCTCGGAGGAATATCCGACGGAAGCGACATTGTTTTCCGTGCCGCATTTAAGCCGACTCCATCCATTGCTAAGCCTCAGCAGACAGTGACCACAGGCGGCGAAAACACAGAGATTGTTATAAAAGGAAGACACGATCCCATAATTGTTCCCAGAGCAATAGTTGTTGTGGAGGCCATGAGCGCCATAGCACTTACGGATATGATTATGAGGTCAATTCCTGCAAAAGAGGAAAATATAATTAAAATATTTAAGGAGTGAAATCATGGGGCAGAATATTAATGACTACCAGGCAGTAATTACAGGAAAAATGATTTGCGATACGCACACGGAAATTGTGGCAAAGCGTGTTATTGACGGCCTCGAAAGGCGCAATATGAAGGGCTATTTCTGTCAGACCGTTGAGGAAGCAAAGGAATTGATTCTGAGCCTTATTCCCGAGGGCGACTCGGTTTCATGGGGCGGCGGAATGTCAATAAGGGACACAGGCCTTACAAAGCTTATTAAGGACTGCGGCAAGTACAAGGTTCTGGACAGGGACGAAGCCTCTACCACAGAGGAAATGCGTGAGATACAGAGACAGGCACTGCTCTGCGATACATTTTTGATGAGTCCCAACGCCATGACAGAGGACGGAGAGCTTGTAAACATCGACGGTCTCGGAAACCGTCTTGCGGCGCTTTGCTACGGACCTAAGCAGGTCATTCTTCTTGCCGGAATAAACAAGGTTATGCATTCCGAGGAAGCCGCCATAGAGCGTGCAAGAAACGTTGCGGCGCCCATAAATATACAGCGTTTCCCGAATAACGTAACTCCCTGCAAAAAGACAGGCAAGTGCGGAAACTGTATCGGTGAGGGCTGTATCTGCAGACAGATACTCATTACAAGGATGTCCATGGTTCCCGACAGAATAAAGGTAGTTCTTGTAAACGAAAATCTTGGGTTCTAATAGTGTGCTATATGTACACTTCAAATATTTTTTAAATTTAAGGAGGACGAAAAAATGAAATTAGCAAAAAGATTATGTGTCCTTTCGGCGGCGGCTGTGATGTCGCTTTCGGTATGCACACCGGTATTTGCCGAGGATGCGGCAGCTGCCAAAATTCAGGTAAACGGAAAAATTTCCGAGATTGAGGCCGCAATCACAGACGACAAAGCCTATGTAACAGCTGAGGAAGCCGCAGAGATTTTCGGCGGCGAGTATGCTGACGAGGCAGTTGCTGTTCGTGACGCCGCAGAAGCTCTTGGCTACATGATTGGCTGGGACGACGACGAAAAGACAGTAATAATCATTGACATCGACAGCATGGCCGCAGAGAGAGGCGCAACATTCGAAATTTTCAAAAAGTACGCAGAATATTCGGCTTCACTTGGCGACACAATCAAGTCAACAGGCTCATTCAGCGGCGGAATCGACATTACTGACGAAGGCGAGACATTATCTGTTCCTTTCAGCGGCACAGTTGAGTCCGTAAGCGGAAACGAAGGCGAAACAGCTTCCGTTAACCTCGTAATCGACCTTTCACAGTACATCGCAGAAATGGGCGCAGAGGAAATGGACGAAACAGAACAGTATTTCTTCAACGAAATAATGGCAGCCATTACTTCAAGCGATTCAAAAGTAATCTATGATGCCGAAAACAGCGTAATTTACATGAATTCCACACTGTTTACAATATTCGGCAGTGACGAAAACACATGGATTGAGATGGATATGAGCGACCTTACAGAGGGCCTTGACATGGATTCAATAATGAACATTGCCGAGTCCGGCGATATCGATGCTATCCTTCTTGAAACACTGAAGGCTATGCCCGTTGACAGCGTAGACAGCTACGACAATATGGTTGAAGCCTATGACATTTATGCTTCAATGCTCGGCGACGACTCCTTCACACTTGAGGACGGCCAGTACAAATCCAGCTTCGCAATGAACGATGACGGAACAGAGCTTACATACGTTATGACATTCGGCACAGACGGCGACGCTGTAAATTCATGCACAATCACAATGAAGATTGCTGATGACACGGCAACAATGGATATGTCGGTAGCTTCAGACAAGGATATGAATACCGAAATGAGCTTCTCAATGAGCCTTGCCGATATGATAAAGGTTTACTTTGAGATGAAGTCAGAAGCGGCAGCTACAGACGAGGCAGTAGATCTCAGCCTCCCCGATGATGCATATGTTATCTCAATTGATTCTACAATGGGAGCATTATTCGGCACAGCTGATGAAGAAATCGAAGCTGCTGTTGAAATAGAGATTGAAGACTTAGCAGAATAAGCTGACACTCTTTTAAAGTGTGAAATAGCTCATTAAGTGGGTAGGTTCAGATTCCAGCAATCGAGCCTGCCCCTTTTTTGTGCCCTTTATAACGAAACAAAAGCCATCTGCACCCGTGCTTCAGTACAAATGGCCTTGTCATTATCTGTTGTCGTTCTTATATTTATTGGCAAGCTCCTTCATTTCTCTGGCGGCATTTACCGACATTTCGGTGACCTCCGTGCCGGCCATGAGCCTTGCTATATCTCTAATTGCTTCGTTTTTCTTCAAAAGCTTTATGCTTGTTTTTGTTCTGCCCTTTTGGGTAGTTTTCTCTATCATGTAGTGACTGTCCGCCATGGCGGCAATCTGCGGCAGATGGGTAATACAGAGTATCTGCTTTGTTTTTGCCACAACATACATTTTTTCGGCAACCTTTTGGGCAGTTCTGCCGCTTATTCCGGTGTCAATCTCATCAAATACAAATGTTCCTATGGAATCCGCATTTCCGAACACAACCTTAAGCGCAAGCATAACCCTTGAAAGCTCACCGCCGGAACCAATCTTAGCCAGCGGCATAAGCTCCTCGCCCTCGTTGGCCGTGAACATAAATTCCACATCGTCCCAGCCGTCCATGCCCAGCTGATTCTTTTGGTCTATCCTTATCTTGAACTGCGCCTTATCCATTTCCAGGTCACGCAGGTTCGTTTCTATTTCCTTTTCAATGCTTTCCGCACGCTTTTTCCTAATGTCGGTCATGACCTTGCAGACGTCAACCATGCTCTTGAAAAGGGACTTTCTCTCATTTTCGAGAAGCTCCAGTCTTTCCCTTGAGTGCATAAGCATATCGTATTCGGAACGAAGGCTTTCCAGCTTTTCGGCCAGCTTATCCGATGTGCAGATATATTTCTTTTTGAAGGCGTATATTATGTTCAACCTTTCCTCTATCTGCTCAATCTCGTCCTCGCCGGTTTCTAAGCCCTCAAAGTAGCGTTTCAGCTCCCTTTCAGCTTCGCTGAGCTGTATCGCCGCAGAATTGACTATCTCATAAATAAGCTTAACAGAAATATCAATGTCGCTTAGCTGTCTGAGTGTGTCCGCCGCCTCGGTGACCATATCTCCGGCAGGCAGTCCGTTCACGCCGTTATAGAGTATATTAATGCATTTTCCGGCCATTTCACGCATACGCTCGCCGTTTTGGAGGATTTTCTTTCTTTCGGTAAGGGTTTCCTCCTCGCCGGGCTTTATGTCCGCCGCCTCCAGCTCGCTAATCTGATATGAAAGTATCTCTGTGCGGCGCTCCCTCTCGCTTTCATTTCCGGCAATGGCCTTCATTTCCTTCATTGTAGTCTTATATTTTTTGAGGAATTCCGCCAGTTTGGCCTTTTCGGCATCCAGTTCAGTTCCGCAGAACTTGTCCAAAAGCTCAATGTGCTTTTTGGGATTCAGAAGCGACTGGTGCTCATGCTGTCCGTGGAAATCAATCAAGCAGCCCGCCAGCTCCTTGACCTGCCCTACGGTTACGGTTGCGCCGTTTACTTTGCAGACGCTTTTGCCGTTCATGTGGAGTATTCGCCTGATTACAAGGGTGCTGTCCTCATCATGTTCTATGTCCATGTCGTCAAGTATTTTCTCTATCTTTTTGTCGTCAATGGAAAACACAGCCTCAACACTGGCCTGCTCCTCGCCTCTGCGGATAATTTCCCTGTTGGCTCTTCCGCCCAAGGCAAAGCCCAATGCATCGATAATAAGGGATTTACCGGCACCGGTTTCACCGGTCAGTATGTTCAGTCCCTTGGAAAAGGCAATCTCCGATTCCTCTATCAGCGCAATATTTTTTTTATTTATATATTCGAGAATATATTACGCCCCCAATCAGCTATGTATAATAT
>JAJQDF010000187.1 GCA_021202325.1 Clostridiales bacterium
AAATAATTTTATATATAAAAGTTTATATTTTATAATGCTATATTTACAGCATTTTACTTCTTTTTATAATAATATAAAAAATTTTAAGATTTGTACATTTACTGTGTATTAAAAAATGATTAATTTTTGTAATTTAAGCAATTTTGTTGAAGGAAACTGCTCAAAAATTGAATTTATAAATTGCAAAAATATAATTGATATAGTATAATAAAAAAGATTGTTTAGGAGGTTAATGGAATGAAAATTAAATATATTGCTCTTATGCTTTCTGCTGTTATGGCCTTTGGAACATTTACAACCGGCTGTTCAAAGCAAGAAAGCACAGAAGAAAATGTACTCAACAGCAGAGAGGTTGACTTCTCAGATATAGGACTTAAGTATACAACACCAGAAAGCTGGCAGGACTACACATCTACAAATAATATTTATCCCTATGCCTATGAGGAGAGCTACACCATAGAAAACATCAGATATAACTATATTACACCTGATGATTGGGAAACAATAACATCAGCAACAGAAACATTTGTGCTGAATGATTATTTATATCCAATCTGCGAGATTGTAGTTATTCAGACCGACAATGCCAGCAGTCTAAAAAGCGGCGGTCTCTACACCACCTTTTCTTCCAGAGAACTTATATACGAAAACAATGGCGTAAGCTATTATCTTTTCTCGGACTATGTAGGCTCTACAAGAAAAATGAGTACAGAAGATGTAGAAACCTATGATGAAATATGCGCTGTGGTTGATGAGCTTGCTGAATCTATGACATTCACAGATTTTGATGTTGATGCATATGTAGAAAGCAAATATGCTGAGAAAAATACAGTTACATTCTCAACAGAAACTCTTGACGGGGAAGAAATTGACAGCAGTATATTCGCTGAATATGATTTAACGCTGTTCTACATTTGGGGAACATATATTTATCCCGATGTTGATAACTTAGGAGCACTTGAAGAGGCATTTGAATACGCCAAGGAACTTGGAAATGTAAATGTTATCGGAGTTTGTATCGATGCTCCTTCATCAAAGCTTGATACTAGCAGCGAGGCTCTTGAGATTGTTGAAACAGCCAAGGCCGCTGCTGAAGAAGCCGGTGTTCAGTTTGATATAATCAAGCTTGACGGAAATCTTGCTACATTCGTTCAGGATAACTTTGAGACAATTCCCGCTTTCACAATGGTTGACAGCGAAGGCGTTGCTCGCGGAGGCTATTACGAAGGAATCTACGGCGGAGAAAATTATATAACATTTATCGATGCCGCTCTTGAACAGTATGTCTATACTGAAGATACAGCAGAATAATTCAAAAAATCCTATGTTTAAAACCCCTAATCGGAAATTTGTACTGATTAGGGGCTTTTTATATACAGCATATTTTAGCGGTATTAGTATTTGTTTACCATTGTACTGCCGCAATATCAATGTCAAAATAACGAAGGCACAGAAGGTTATATACACACGGCTAAATGACAATTTCAAGTGCATTCGCTTCTGCACTTTTATTTTATCTCTACCCTTAAAAACAGTAGATTTGAAAAGTAATAAACGCCCTATCATGATATTATCTAACTTCTCTTGTAAAGAAAAATTCCCAAAACATTAGGAATGTTAATTCCATGTTTTGGGAATTTTTTATTGAATCAGATTATATCTTTTTAAATAGAAACATCCTCAACATACAACTCACGCACGCCATTTTCGATGACTGCCTTCGGAGCGGCCTTGGCCTCTTCCTTGGCGGCATATTTGGCGGCAGGTCCAATTCCTGGTGCCGGCGCCGGATTATTTTCCGGATCATTACGCCATTTAAGGTACTTAGGCGCTACCTGCGGGAATAAAGCACAGGAAAGAACGTCTTCCTCGCTCTTGCAGATATCCTTGTATTCTTCCTGATATTTTTCAAACTCAGGCTCGATCAAATCTGCCGGACGGCATGTAATTATATGTTCCATTTCTTCCGGTGACAGGCACTTCTCACGAATTGTCTCATCGATCTCGCCGGGAACCTTACCGTACTCGCCCTTTAATATACCCTTGGATTCTTTAGGTACCATCTTGTAGCGCTCGCCGGTAATGACATTCATAACAGCCTGTGTACCAACAATCTGGCTGGTAGGTGTAACGAGCGGCAGATAACCGAACTCCTTACGTACACGAGGAATTTCTTCCAGAACGTCGTAGAACTTGTCATCCTTACCTGCCTGATGAAGCTGTGAAATCAGGTTTGACAGCATACCACCCGGTACCTGGTAAAGCAGTGTATTTGTGTCAACATTGAGCACTTTCGGATTCAAGTCTCCACGTTGTTTCATATCTTCCGCTACAGTACGGAAATGTTTAGCGATAGGATCCATTTTTGCAAGATCAAGACCTGTATCACGCACTGTTCCCTGAAGAGTAACAACCAGTGATTCAGTGGCCGGCTGAGATGTACCATTAGCTAACGGCGACAGCGCACAGTCAACTATATCAACGCCGGCATAGGCAGCCATGAGGTTAACCATGTCGCCGGTACCTGTGGTATTATGTGTGTGCAGGTGAATCGGTACACTTACTTCTTTTTTAAGTGCTGAAATCAGCGAGTAAGCTGCCTGCGGAAGCATAAGGCAGGCCATATCCTTGATACAGATTGAGTCAGCGCCCATCTGTTCCAGCTCTTTGGCCAGTTTTACATAATAGGCCTCATTGTGGATAGGGCTTATCGTATAGCTCATTGCAGCCTCGCACCATCCGCCGTACTTTTTGGTGGATTTGATGGCTTGTTCAAGGTTTCTTGTATCGTTTAAAGCGTCAAATATACGAATAACGTCAATACCGTTTTCAATGGATTTGGCGCAGAATTTTTCAACAACATCGTCAGCATAATGCTTGTAGCCAAGGATATTCTGTCCTCTGAACAGCATCTGCAGTTGTGTTTTCGGACAATGCGTTTTAATGGTGCGCAGGCGTTCCCACGGATCCTCATTAAGGAAACGCAGGCAGGCGTCGAATGTTGCTCCGCCCCAGCACTCTAATGACCAGTAACCAACTTCATCCAGCTGTTCGAGCGCCGGAATCATTTCGTCTATCCGCATACGAGTAGCCGCCTGTGACTGATGCGCATCACGCAGAATGGTATCTGTAATCTTCAGCGGTTTGTCCGATGCAAAAGGTAATCCAATATTTTCAGACATATGTAAGCTCCTTTCTTTTCAGACTAATCAGCCGAGCAAGGCGATCAAAGTACCTGCTGCGATGGCAGAACCGATAACGCCGGCAACATTCGGGCCCATAGCATGCATCAGCAGGAAATTCTCCGGATTTTCATCCTGTCCGACTTTCTGCGATACTCTCGCAGCCATAGGAACGGCAGAAACACCGGCTGAACCAATCAACGGGTTGATCTTGTTCTTGAGGAACAGGTTCATGAATTTTGCTAAAAGTACACCGCCTGCTGTACCACAGCCAAAAGCTACAATACCCATAACCAGGATGCCGAGTGTCTGAGCTGTCAGGAAACGTTCTGCTGTTGCTGTCGCTCCGACACTGATACCGAGGAACAGTGTAACAATATTCATCAAATCGTTCTGAGCTGTTTTGCTAAGACGCTCAGTTACGCCGGTCATGCTGAGCAGGTTACCGAACATCAGGCAGCAGATAAGCGGTGCTGCGGAAGGAACGAGCAGAGATACAAATACAATAACCATGATAGGGAATATGATTTTTTCCGTCTTTGAGACAGGTCTCAGCTCCTTCATGACAATTTTTCGTTCTTCCTTTGTCGTTAAGAGCTTCATGATAGGCGGTTGTATGACAGGAACTAGTGCCATGTATGAATAAGCCGCAATGGCGATGGCGCCGAGAAGCTCGGGCGCAAGAATTGAAGCGGTATAGATGGCTGTCGGGCCGTCTGCTCCGCCGATGATACCGATGGCACCACCCTGCTGCTGCGTGAACATTCCGGATAAAACGCATCCCAGATAGGTCATGAAAATACCAATCTGAGCCGCCGCACCAAGAAGCAGAGATATCGGGTTAGCAATCAGAGGACCAAAATCAGTCATAGCGCCGACACCGATGAATATTAAGCAAGGGTAAAGGCTGGATTTAACACCGATATACAGTATATCCAGCAAACCGCCGTGATGAATAATGTCAGTAAACGCAATGGATTCAATAATTTCCGGCTCTTCAGCATCATCCGGCAGTGAAGCTATGTAATCTTCAACACTAATGTCCTCGCCGGTAGTAGCATCATATAGAATTGCGTCATTAGCTGCGTCATAAGCGCATTCATAAGCATAGGCATCCCACATTGGAGTGTGGTAAAGGTCAGCGCCGGGAAGGTTTGTAACGATCATACCCAGTGCAATGCCGACCAAAAGAAGCGGTTCAAATTTCTTATGGATGGCAAGCCAGAGCAGAAACATGCCGATAAGAATCATGACCAGCATTTTCCATCCGCTCTGGGAAAAATCAGAGAATAACAGGTAAAAACCTGTAGTTTGTATAAATTTTTCCATAATATTTCCTCCAGAAATAAATTAAGCAATAGTGCAAAGCTGTGCACCGGAAGTGACTGATGCGCCTGCAGCCACATCAACGGAGGTGACTGTGCCATCGCAGGGAGCCATAATTTCATTTTCCATTTTCATAGCTTCAAGAATCATAAGGACATCGCCGCGTTTTACGGCCTGACCTTGGCTTACTTTAATGCTCAAAATATTTCCGGGCATAGGTGCGGACACAGTTCTGCCGCCTGCGGGTGCAGCAGCCGTTGCCGGAGCGGGCTGTACAGGTGCAGCAGCCGGAGCAGCTGAAGCAGCAGCGGTGCCGCTGATATCTTCGATTTCAACTTCATAAAGGGTTCCATTCACATTGACTCTGTATTTGTTCATGCGGTTAATTCTCCTTTTCTTTTTCAGAATTCACAGTTAAATTTATAATTTTTTAAATGATAATATC
>JAJQDF010000301.1 GCA_021202325.1 Clostridiales bacterium
GTTGACATAGAGGAAAATAGATGATAATCTTTAGAAATATTTCTGATAGAACAGCAAAAACAAGAAATTTTCATATTAATAAAGGAGTAGAATCAAATGGAAAAATTAAGACAGTTTATATCCGCCTGTCTTGCCGGCTTTATGATTGGCATGGGCGGAACGGTATATCTTTCGCAGTCCAATTCCGTTGTGGGAAGCTGTCTGTTTGCAGTCGGCCTGCTCACAATTGTTGTATTCCAGCTTCATCTGTTTACCGGCAAGGTGGGCTATCTCCCCATGCAGAAGCCGGCCTATATTTTGGAGCTTCTCATAACTTGGTGCGGCAACTGGGTTGGAACATACATAATAGCCAACATGGTCAGAGCAACAAGAATTTACCCTTCCCTTGCGGAAAAAGCCAATACAATCGCGGCGGCCAAGCTTGCCGACGGCACTCTCAGTCTTTTTATACTTGCCATATTCTGCGGTCTTCTTATGTTCATAGCCGTTGACACGTTCAAAAATCAGACGGGCTCAACAATAAGGCTTGTGGCAGTGTTTGTGCCGGTAATGGTATTCATACTGAGCGGTTTTGAACACGTTGTGGCCGATATGTATTACTTCTCCCTCGCAAAGGTTTGGAACGCCCACTGCTTTTACATTACCGTCATTATGACGTTTGGCAACAGTTTGGGCGGCATGCTTATTCCGCTGTATAAAAAAATATTCTCTGTCAAATAAAATAAGTATATCTGCCATCAACGTTTAATCGTAAAACGGCAGATATTTTTATCCCCATATCCTTGCGGCAACTACGGTCATGTCGTCCTGTATCCTGAATCCGCTTCTCTCCTTAAGGCTTTCCAACACATAGTCTGCTATGTCTTTGGGATCCTTCATTTTATTGTTTTTCATAAGCTCTGTCAGAATAATATCGCTCATGGAGTCCCTGTCTATGACCTCGGCGGCGCCATCTGTCAGCATAAGGATTATATCGTTTTTCTTGAGCTTATACTCAGTTCTGTCCATGTCGAAATATTTTAGCATACCAATGGGCAGAGATGACGACCTTATGGCCTTGGCCTTGCCGTCCCTTATGAGAAATGTTGCCGCCGCTCCTGTCTTTATGAATTCCGCTGAACCGGTATACATATCGATACAGCACATATCCAGTGTGGCGAAGCTTTCCGCATCGGTACCCAGCACCAGCACCGAATTTATGAGCTTTAACGCCAGTTCCCTCTTGAAGCCGGCCTCGGCAAACTGCTCCAACAGCTCAATGACCGTCCGGCTTTCCTCGCCGGCGGCTCTGCCGCTTCCCATTCCGTCTGACAGCGCTATCATATAGCCGCCTTTGGGAAGCTCCATAAACGAATAGGAATCTCCGGAAACCCTTTCGTTGTCCTTTATGGCCATTGCCGCCCCTACGGAAATCTTGAATCCGCATTTTTCGCAAAGCACAAGGCGGCATCTGCCGTTGGCGTCCGGCTCACAGTCCTTTTCGCTTCTTCTCATTTTTCTGCCGAGTATGGAGCTGACGGTTTCTATGGTTTTGTCCCGGCAGTCCTGTCTGCCTTCACAGCCGTGTTTATATACGGCCACCCGGTACTGTCCGTTTTCGCTTTCTTCTACAGTTACTCTTTCCACATTGTCGTTTGTTCTTCTCAGCTCATAGAGAAGTATTTTTTCGAGATTTTCCTTGAAGCCTGCCCTATTTGTAAATTCCTCGGCCAGATTTTTCATCATATCCGCCATGGCAGAAAGCTGTTCGCATGCAATCTGCTTGCTTTCATTGAGCCGCATTTTCCAAATAAGCCTTTCCCTATGGGCAGTGTATGTCACATTAACAGCCTCCGTAAATTCCTCCTGTTTAACGCAGTAGTCCCTGAACACATTGGGCAGGTCGTCGGCGTTTACCTTCCCTTTTTTCTCGCAGTCCGAAAAAAGCGTCAGCAGTGTCTGATATGTATTATAAAATGAATTGTTCCAGCATCTTTCGACCATAGGGCAGTTTTCGCAGGCCATGCAGGCTACCTTATCCACAAGGTCGTCCGTTTCCTTTTTGCCCTTTTCCTTGGAGGCCTTAGGCGTAAGGGTTTTATAGAGGGCATCAATGCTTCGGCAGCAGTCCATCAGTCTGCCTGTTATGTAGCTCCTATCTGCGGCGTAATGCTCCTCCGTTGCCCGTACATTTCCCACATCGGTGATGCTTACAGCCTTGGAAATCCTTTCTGCTGAAATTACAAACATCAAACACGAAGCGGCCACACTCAATACAAATGACGGCTCCAACAGTCTGAAATAGTAAGCCGCCATAACGGAAACGGAAATACAGCCCAATGCGGTAAGTATTCTTCCTCCGCCTGAGAACGCTCCGGCGGCCACCGCAGAAATCCCCATTATGACAAACATTTTAGTATCAATCATTCCGCCCAAAAGCAGAGCAAACCCTGTCAAAATTCCGCTTGCGGCGGCGGTATCTGTCCCAAACATCCAGCCGCATATCAATATCATATAAAAGCCCAGTATAATATGAAGCGGCAGAACTCCCTGATAAATCTCGGCCGCACCGCATACGGCAAAGGCGCCCACAGCGGCCAGACCTGCGGCGCCGCTTCTGTCAATGCTCCTTTTGGTTACGGCTGATTTTATTGAAGCAATACCTTTATCGAATATATAAACCAAGCTGAATATAACAAGGCCTTCCAGCGCATATACCATCAATATGTATACAATATCGCTTTCAATCAATCCCTTTATAAGGCCTGAAATTACAAATATTCCAAAGGCCGAAGCCGCCTTTTCTGCCGTATATACCGTTTTATTCGAACGGTCACGCACAAGGCCGTAAAAGGCGCAGAGCAATACGGCTATGGCATAGTCCGATGCGAACGTTTTCTGTCCGCCAAGTATGAACCCGGCTATTACTGTCAGCACCGCAATATAGAACTGTGCTCCCTCGCCCAATGATGCCATAATGTAGGCTATGCCCACGGGATTCAGCGAGCCTGCTGTCGTAAATGCTCCGCAGAATAAGCCCATTAATCCCAGTATTCCTCCGGCGCAGGCCTCTTTTGATATGGTTGTTTTTTTAATTGTATCTGCAGCCTTTGCCACCGCACTTCTCTCCAATGCCCTCTCCCCTTTTCCGCAGTTGTTTATGCTGAATTATACAGATTTATTCATACGGATTGTGTCGAAATGAGGTGGGAGGGGAGGATTTTTTAAGACAAAAAGCGCAGGGCGCGCTTAAGATGAAAATCCTTGAGGGATTTCCGCTTGTTATGGAAGCAACCGAAAAAGTTCCAGTAGAAACTTTTCCGTTTGCATTGGGCTAGTTTTAGTTGATTGACACTTTCGGAAATGAATTCCTCAAGCGATGACTGCTAACTAAAAAAGTTACCTAATAGAGAGATAAATTTATATTTTTACAACAAAAAGCAAGCACCGCTTGAATGAATTTTCAGGCGGTGCTTTTATCTTAGAATTATGTAAACCTAATCGTTAGTCATTAGGAAAATGAAGTTTTCCAGTGTGTCCAGAGACGAAGTCTTTGGCGGAGTTTGAGGCAGAGCCTCAAGGTTTTAAGATTTTTACTTCAGATCCTCTATAAACCTTTCATAAGTTTCCCTAACCTGGGGCACAACATTACCGCCATAGGGGATTATGTAAACATCCTTATCTTTGACATCAACATTTTTCATCAGCTCGTCTATATCGCTGTAGCTCTCTAAGCCCATGTCGTTGACCTCATTGGGATCAAGCTCCGACAGCATCAGAACACGACCTTTTCTGATATTTTCGCAGGTGGCGTAGAATATATATCCGCCTATAGTGAAGTCCGCTCTCAGACTTTCGTCCAAACAACCCTTTTTCAAAGGCTTAATCCAGTCGAAAAAGTCCTTCGCACCGCCGCCTTCAGGGCATTCTGCCAGGAATACAATCGTTCCGCCTTCTTTCATGGCTCTAATGCCGTTGAAAAGACTTTTGACTGCCTGATATAAATTCAAATCCTTGGGGAAGCCGCCGCAGCTGACAAATACAACATCCGCTTCCTTCTCAATGGGCAGGCCGTAGTTCTTTTGTATATACATGCAGCTTTCCTTCCACGCCAGTTCGAAATCTCCGCAGAATAAGCCGCTGTGCTTCGCCGATGAATTAACGCATATATTAATGCCGAATGTGGGCTTAACAAGCCTTGCCGCATCCAGCATATCAATGTTTATGGGGTTCATGCTGAATTTTCCGCTGCCTATCCTGCCGTCACTCTTTGGCGCATTGGGATCCAAAGCTCTGATGTGGTTCATCTTAACGGTTTTTCTCGAAACTATGCCCGGTACAATACTCTTTCTTCCGCCGCCGTAGCCTGCCATCAAATGATGTACCGTTCCGGCTATTACAATGAGCTTTCTACCAACAGCCAAAGGATTTACCAGCACCTCAGTGCCCATGGGCGTTGTGCCGACATATACCAAATCCGGCGCATCGCAGTCGTGATCCACAACCCTGTCAATATTGCTGTATACAAACTCACCCACAAGGGTTTTCTTCTCCTCGTCGGAAGTCTTTCTGTGGGTCCCCAGAGCAACCAAAACAGCTATTTTTTTGTAGGGCACACCAATTTTATCATGCAGATATTTAACCAGCAGCTCATATATTATGTCCTGCCTCATCCAAAATCTTGTTGTGTCGCTTATAACAATCGTAACATCATCGCCGGCAGCAACAAGATTTTTGAGGGGCTCCGAAGCAATTACGCCGTCCTCAACGCAGTACTTAAATTCCTGTTCAATGTCCTCTATGCTTCTCATCGGGTTTTCAAGCAGTGTTTCCACGCTTTTTGCGCCCTCGATGGATATTTCAACTTCTTTTTTTCCGTATTTCAGCTTAATATTTTCCATAGACATTATCCCTTTCCAATACAATATAAATATTTTCTAAGACTCATAAGTAC
>JAJQDF010000293.1 GCA_021202325.1 Clostridiales bacterium
GGCAGCAGGTCTTGATGTTACAATGATCAAAGACGTTACACCTGTTCCCCACAATGGTTGCAGACCACCCAAACGCAGAAGAGTATAATTAGGAGGTGCTATAATGGCTAGAGATAGAGTTCCGGTTCTTAAGAGATGCAGATCACTTGGTCTTGATCCTATCTATTTAGGAATTGAAAAGAAATCAAAGAAAGAAAACACAAAAGCCGGCAAGAAGATGAGTGAGTACGGCCTTCAGTTAAGAGAAAAACAGAAAGCTAAATTCATCTACGGTGTACTTGAAAAACAGTTCAGAGGATATTTTGCCAGAGCTGAAAAGATGAGAGACGGTATCCCCGGTGAAAACCTTCTTATCTTACTTGAGCTCAGACTTGATAATGTTATGTTCAGACTTGGATATGGCAGAACAAGAAAAGAAGCAAGACAGATCGTTCGTCACAAACATATACTTGTAAACGGCAAGGCTGTTGACATTCCTTCATATCAGGTTAAGGTCGGAGATGTTATTTCGATTAAAGACAAATATTCCGATATGCAGAGATACAAAGACGTTCTTGAAGTTACAGACACAAGAATTGTTCCCGAATGGTTAAGCGCTGACCACGAGAACCTTAAGGGCACAGTTGTCTGCAAGCCCACAAGAGCTATGATAGACATTCCCGTTGAGGAAACGCTTATCGTCGAGTTGTATTCAAAGTAATCACATGATGGCTACTACTTTTATATCTGCAAGGGAGGTTTAAATGAGTGTTTGAGTTTGAAAAACCTCGTATAGAAATAGCTGAAATGGCACAGGACGGAACATATGGCCGTTTTGTGGTTGAACCCCTTGAAAGAGGATATGGTACAACACTCGGTAACTCACTTAGAAGAGTTCTTCTTTCCTCGCTTCCCGGAACTGCTGTAAGCAATGTTAAGATTGATGGAGTTCTCCATGAATTCAGCGTTGTTCCCGGAGTTAAGGAAGATGTTACCGAACTTATATTAAATTTAAAATGTCTCGCAATCAAAAATACAAGTGAAAGCAGCGATCCCAAGGTGGCTTACATAGACGTCGAGGGTGAGTGCGAAGTTACTGCAAAGGATATCAAGGCTGATAGCGATATAGAGATTCTTAATCCGGATCTGCATATTGCTACTCTCAGCGGTGGCCCCAGCAGTAAGCTCTATATGGAAATCACTATCAGCAACGGCAGAGGATATGTCGGAGCTGATAAGAACAAGAAGGATGATCAGCCGATAGGAATGCTTCCTGTTGACAGTATATTTACTCCTGTAACAAGAGTTAATTTCCTTGTTGAGAATACGCGAGTTGGTCAGATTACCGATTACGATAAGCTGACGCTTGAAGTATGGACAAACGGTACAATAGCGCCCGATGATGCTGTAAGCTACGGTGCAAAGCTTCTTAATGAGCACCTTGCTCTTTTCATTGACCTTTCGGACAATGCTAAGAACACAGAGATACTTGTTGAGAAAGAGGAAGGCAAGAAGGAAAAGGTGCTTGAGATGAGCATTGAAGAGCTTGACCTTTCAGTACGTTCATACAACTGCCTGAAGCGTGCCGGAATCAACACAGTTGAGGACTTGGCCTGCAAGACCGAAGACGAAATGATGAAGGTGCGTAACCTCGGTAAGAAGTCACTGGAGGAAGTTTTGAACAAGCTTGCCGAATTGGGACTTTTTTTAAGACCGAGTAATGAATAATTATTATTGACGTAGAACTGCAGGGCGCTGTAAGACCAAAGAGCAAGCGCCTTGGGGTAAGTTTTACGGTATTTACTAGGAGGATAAGTAAAAATGACAGGTTCAGGAAACAGAAAACTCGGACGCACAAGCAGCCAGAGAAAAGCTCTTTTAAGAAATCAGGTAACAAACCTTTTATATTACGGAAAAATCAAAACAACTGAGGCAAGAGCTAAGGAAGTAAGAAGAATTGCTGAAAAGCTCATCACACTTGCTGTTAAGGAAAAGGACAACTTCGAAGAGGTTGAGGTAACAGCAAAGGTTGCTAAGAAGGATGCTTCCGGTAAGAGAGTTAAGAACGTAGTAGACGGTAAGAAAGTTACTGTTTACGAAGAAGTTAAGAAGACAATCAAAAAGGATAAGCCTTCAAGACTTAACGCAAGAAGAAAGATGTTAAGCTACCTCTATCCTGTAACAGAAGTTCCTAAGGATGGAAAGAAGATCAGAAAGAACACTGTTAAGGTAGATATGTGCGCTAAGATGTTTGACGAGATAGCTCCTAAATATGCAGACCGCAAGGGTGGTTATACTCGTATAATCAAACTCGGAAACCGTAAGGGTGACGGTGCTCCTGAAGTTATTATCGAATTGATCTAAAACTATAAGGGGGATTAAGTTTTACTTAATCCCCAATTTTAATATTATCCGACTTAATAATGTAATTTGCCTAAAACTGTATTATTAAATCCGATAATGATAAAGAAAGCTTGTAAAGACGGTGATATTATGAAAATGGTAGATGCTAAAAATGTCAGCTATGAATACACAAAAATAGTTGAGGTACAGGGCGAGAATACAGAACGAAAATTGATGGCTCTTGAAGATATAAACGTTGAGATAGAGAAGGGCGAGTTTGTGGCCGTATTAGGACATAACGGCTCAGGAAAATCTACATTTGCGAAGCACCTGAACGCCCTTGTCACACCGAGCGAGGGGACTGTATGGATAGACGGAATGGACACAAAGAATGACGAGCTTGTGTGGAACATTAGACAGAGTACCGGAATGGTATTCCAGAATCCTGATAACCAGCTTGTGGCCACTGTTGTTGAGGAGGACATTGCCTTCGGACCGGAAAATCTGGGCGTGGAGTCTTCGGAGATAAGGCGCAGAGTTGACGAGGCGCTTAAAATGGTAGGCATGGACGGATTCCAGAAAGACACGCCTTCAAAGCTTTCCGGTGGTCAGAAGCAGAGAATTGCCATTGCAGGAATACTTGCCATGAAGCCCCAGTGCATTGTTTTGGACGAGCCCACAGCCATGCTGGATCCCCATGGACGAAAGGAAGTTATGGATACTATCCATAGGCTCAATAAAGAAAACGGCATTACTATAATACTTATTACCCACTATATGAATGAGGCGGCCACAGCGGACAGAATATATGTAATAGACGACGGCAAACTTGTTATGCAGGGTAAGCCTAAGGAAATATTCTCCCAGGTCGAGAAGCTGAAAAGCTACGGACTGGATGTTCCCCAGGTGACAGAGACAGCCTATAATGTTAGAAAAATGGGCATAGATATACCGCAGGATATACTGACGGTGGATGAAATGGTAGGTGCGATATGTCAATTAAAATCAACCATTTAACACATATTTACGGTGAAAATACGACCTTTGAGAAAAAGGCTCTTGATGATATAAATTTGGAGATAAACGACGGAGAATTTATCGGACTGATAGGACATACGGGTTCGGGCAAGTCTACGCTTACACAGCATTTGAACGCCCTTCTCGTGCCTACAAGCGGTGAGGTGCTTTTAAACGGCGAAAACATATATGCCGACAAAAGTAAGCTAAAATCAATCCGTCAGAGAGTCGGCCTGGTGTTCCAGTATCCGGAGCACCAGCTCTTTGAGATGACACTGTATAAGGATGTGGCCTACGGCCCCGGAAATCTCGGACTCTCAGAAGAAGAAATAGATAAAAGGGTGCGTTCGGCCTTTGAAACTGTGGGTTTGGGCGAGGATATGTTTGATAAATCTCCATTCGAAGTGTCCGGCGGACAGAAACGCAGGGCAGCCATAGCCGGCGTTTTGGCAATGGAGCCGGAGGTGCTCATATTAGACGAGCCCACAGCCGGTCTTGATCCCAAGGGACGTGACGAGATTCTTGAAGCTATAAAAATAATGCACGACAAGAGAAAGATAACTGTCATTCTTGTGTCGCACAGCATGGAGGACGTGGCCAAGCTTGTTGACAGAATAGTTGTGCTGTCGAAGGGCAAAATTGCACTGACGGGAACACCGAGGGAAGTATTTGCGCAGGTTGATAAGCTGGAGAGCATTGGGCTTGCGGCTCCGCAGATAAGCTATGTATTTTCAGGCCTCAGGGAAAAAGGATATGATCTTCCGGGGGATATTTATACCGTAGACGAGGCAACAGAGGCATTATATAAGTTTTTGAAGCAGGTGAAACAATGATTAGAGACATAACGATAGGACAATACTATCCGGCTGAATCGCCGCTGCACAAAATGGACGCCAGAGTAAAAATATTGATAGTGTTATTCTACATAGTATCTTTGTTTGTAATAGACAGCTTTGTGGGATACGCCGTTGTAATTCTTTCGCTGGCCGCTGTCATAAAAATGTCGAAGGTCCCGTTTAAATTTATGGTTAAGGGGCTCAAGTCGCTGATATTCATAATCGTGTTTACGGCCATAATAAATCTGTTTACCACACAGGGCGATACGCCGTTATTTAAAATTTGGGTGTTTACTGTTACCCTTGAGGGCGTGTACTTTGCTACAAAAATGTGTTTGAGAATAATACTTCTTATTATCGGAACATCGCTTCTTACGCTGACCACGACACCGATAAAGCTGACAGACGACATAGAGCTTCTTTTGAAGCCCTTTGCTAAAATAGGCGTACCCGCCCACGATATAGCAATGATGATGACAATAGCCTTAAGGTTTATACCGACACTGCTTGATGAGACGGATAAAATAATAAAGGCACAGGAGGCCAGGGGAGCGGATTTCGATACAGGAAATCTGCTGAGCAAGGCGAAAGCCATGGTGCCCATACTTGTGCCGCTGTTCATTTCGGCATTCAGAAGGGCGGACGAGCTGGCATTGGCAATGGAGGCCCGCTGCTATAACGGCGGAGAGCAGAGAACCAGGATGAATGTGACGAAGGTTACATCTCTGGACTATATAGCTATCACTATT
>JAJQDF010000069.1 GCA_021202325.1 Clostridiales bacterium
GTGTAGGCATTAGTTGTATGACAAGAGAGGAGAATATAGATTATGGATGAATTATTGGAATTTTTACAGAAAAACCCTATTTTTTATTTAGCTACAAACGATGACGGCCAGCCTAGAGTACGCCCCTTCGGATTCCACATGATTTTCGATGACAAATTTTATATGGTTACTGCTCTGCCCAAAAAGGTTTGCAAGCAGCTGCAGAAAAACCCTAAGGTTGAATTCTGCTCAATGGCTCCCGACACACATTTCCTGCGTGTAAACGGCGAGGTTGTTTTTGACAACGACAACATGGAAGCCAAGAAAAAGGTATTCGAGGTTATGCCCGACCTTCTCAAGATGTACGGCTCGGCAGAAAACCCTGCAATGAGCGTTTTCTATCTCAAGGATATGCACGCAACGATAGCTTCTCTCACAGAGCCGGAGAGGGTTATACTGTAATCAAATAAATCACAATATTAAAAACCCTCCCTCGGCACCGCCTTGGGAGGATTCTTCTTTTCTATTCTATCTTCTTACCGCCTGAACAACCGTCTTGTCCGTATCACTGCCCCTTCGGCAGGTGGAAAGCGTGATTATATAGTCATCCTTTGTCACGTCAACGCCCGTATCATACAGTGAAAGGCTTTTTACATATTCCAGATATTCCTCAAAGGTTTCGTCCGCCCCAAAACCATGGACATACACTGCCTCATCTTCGGGCGCTACGTAATAAACCGAAAATATGTCATAAATATATCTTGTACCGTCCAACGCAGTTATCACAACGCAGGGATGCTCATTATAGTAGCTTGCATCGGCATAATTATTGAGGGCGGCAAACATGCTTCCATTTTTCATATTGTGACCGAAAATTATGGCATTCCTGTCATTGAAGCCCTCGGCCGTTCCGGCATCCATGAATATTGCGCCGTTGGAATTCTCTTCCCCGGTATATAGGTGAGTCAGATAATATTCATTGTCTGTGCCTTGGACGATGGGATAATTTATAACCGTGCCGGGAATTTCAACCCAACCAACGACATCGCTGTATTCGGCGGCCAGGTCGGTGAATTCCGGAACAGTAACCGTGTATGTATAGGCCAATGTATCGTCTGCCGGCTCTTCCAAAGCTTCCGGCTCGGCATCTTCGGTTTCCGCATGGCCTACGGGGATTATCTCCTCCTCGACAGTTTCCATTTCCGCTGAAAGACTTTCGTATTCGTCCGCCGCTTCCACATATTCCATGCCAATCCTTATCAGCTGATAGGCGGCAATTAAAAATATCAGCAGAAGGATTATTACGGCAATCTTTTTCTTATTCATTTGCCAGACTGTTTTCTGCCGTATATTCCGGCAAAAATCATTCCGGCTGCAGCAACCGCAAGTACAACTGTCCAAAGAATTATATTGCTGTTGTCTCCGGTCTGGGGAACGGATGATATTGCTGTACCGTTATTTGAGCCATCGGAATTTCCGGATGAATCTCCGGACGAATCGCCGGTTGAATCTCCCGATGAATCACCGTTTGAGTCGTCGGTTAAGTCCTCGGTTAAATCTTCGGTTAAATCTGCTTCATCCAAGTCATTGTCATCCGGATCCTCTGCAGTCGGCGTATAGCTGTTGGTTATAACATAGCCCTCCGAAGCACTTCCGCTTACCGTAGATGTAAAATTCGTCACAGAATCCTCGCTCACGGTATAGGTAATAGTCTCGCTGCCATCGTACTTTTCAAGGCCAGTAAAAGTATATGTCCAGCCATCGGATGCCGAAATAGTTTTACTCTTTACGTACTCACCATCGGCATAGAGATTAACGGTTATACTGCTCGGATAGTTGACATCTTCATAGCCATTATCGTCCCATTCCTTTGTTACGGTAACATGGGTGCCCTCGTCCAGACTTGTTCCGCCGCCTGAGCCGCCGCTGCTGTCTTTGGTGTAGGTGTTAGTGATAGTTATGCTTGCTGTACCGCCATCGGTTACTGTTGCTGAATCTCCGTTATTTGTAACTTCAAGGCTGTACCCGCTTACCTTTGCACTGCTTTTACTCTCTGTTACGGTATAGGTGCCAACTGCAAGGCCGGTTATTGTGTAAGTGCCGTCAGTGAAATTACTGTATGTTATAGTATTTTCGTAAGTTCCACTAGAATTCTTAATTGTAAATTCAGTATCAGCCGGTGTAGTGTTTCCGGTTGTTTCCTTGATGATTTTCAGGCTTCCGGTCTCTGATCCGGAACTTGAGCCGCCGCCCGAACTGCCGCTGTCCTCGGTGTAGCTGTTGTTGATGGTTATTTCTGCTGTAGTATCCTTAGTTACTGTTGCTGTACCTCCACTTCCTGTTACTTCGAGGGTGTAGTCGTCTACTTTTGCACTGTCCGTATCCTCTGTTATAGTGTAAGTTCCAATTTCAAGGTTCTCTACTGTATATGTGCCGTCACTTTCAAATTCGCTGTATTTTACAGTTTTACTATAGTCACTGGGACCAGTAATTGTAAATTCAGTGTCCGCTGGTGTTGTTCCTCCATTTGTCGTCTTAATAATTTTCAGATTTCCGGTATCGGTGCTTGTGGTAGTGCTGGCGTAAGTGTTTGTAATTGTTACGCCCGCATCAGTACTGTTGCTAACCGTTGCTGTACCGCTGTTTACAACTGTAAGTGTGTATCCGCTTACCTCTGCGCCGCTTTCTGTTACAGTATAATCGCCGGCAGTAAGGTTGTTTATTGTATAGCTTCCGTTTGTAAACTGGTTATAAGTTACGGTTGCAACCGTTTCTTGGCTGGAATTGGTTACTGTAAATGTTGTACCGCTCGGTGTATCTGCTCCGCTCGATGTCTTTTTAATCGTCAGACCGCCAACCTCCGTGTAGGTGTTGGTTATTTCTACAGTTGATGTGTTGCCGTTACTTACCGTTGCTGAGCTTTCGTTGTTTGTCACTTCAAGGGTGTAGCCGGTTACCGTTGCACTGTCGGTATCCTCTGTTACGGTGTAGCTACCAGCTTCAAGATTGGAGAGTGTATAAGTTCCGTCATTCTCAAACTCGCTGTAATTTTTTGTTATACTATAGCCATTGGGACCTGTAATTGTAAATTTAGTGTCATCCGGTGTAGTACCATTGGTTGTTGTCTTGGTTATTTTCAGACTTCCAAGTTGTGTTGCCGTAACAGTATAGCTAATTACATAAACCGTTTTATACTTGTAATTCTGCACTGTCTTTGTGAATGAATACTTTGTTGTGGTTGTTGCCGGTATTGTGTAAGTAATAGTATATGAATATGTACCGCCTGATGTTGTAGTAGTGTAAGTACCATAATCCATATGGGAAATTCTTTCAGCATCATCTACATGTAATGTATAGGTTCCATCTCCGTTATCAGTAACATAATATGTTCCGCTGTTTTTATCAGAATATGAAAAGTTTGTATTAAAGCCATATACCATGCCTTTGAAGGTTTTTCCACTGCATCCTCCATCATTAGCTTCTACATAGCTTTTAAAAGTGCTTGCATAAGCTGACATATCAGTAGCTGTCCAAATGAAGTACCAAGTACCTTGTTTTACAACAATATAAGTGCTGCTGGTCGCTGTTATCGTGTATTCTGTTGCAGCATAGTCATTTTTACTAAGGCTATTAACAGTCACTCCTGTTACAGTGCCGCCGGTTGATGAAACTGTGCCGCTTACGTTTGTGTATCCCTGACTCTTCAAGTTGTCTATCTCAGTATTCATCGCAGTGGTGCATTTTGTTTCGCTAGAGTAAGTAACAGATGATGTTACAGAACCGCTGCTGGCTTCTGTAACCGTAGTCGTCGTTTCTTCAATTTCTGAAAATGTAACTTTATAAAAATCTGTTGATGGATCCTCCAATTTAGCAGTTTCAAGCGCGCTTTCTGCTGCTTCTTTTGTATCATACGGTCCATAAGGGGTTGTAGTTGCTGCTCCGTCCTCTTCTGTATCGGTGGTGCTTGTCGTTTCAGTAGGACCTTCCCATGTGAGCGTATATGTATAGCCGTCGTTCATTTCGTCATACTTTGCTTCAATTTGTGCCTTCCAAGTATTTGCTTCTGCCTCTGTATCAAAGGTTCCTGAGCCGCCGCTTTCTGTTGTTGTCGTAGTACCTGACAGTGCCGTAAATCCAATCGATGTAATCATCAAAGCTGAGATAACCATAGCCGCAAAGCGTTTTATCCTGCTTTGACGTCTTCGCTTCATTCTTCTTGCTTTTCTTCTTTCCGCATTATTATTCTGCACAGTATTCTTCCTTTCCCTCCATATCGGCTTTCGCCTTTTCCCGGAGATATATTATTATTTTTCCGTATTAATAACTGCTGCTCCATCCAAAGGCATTCTACTGCCGCAGCCACAATTCCATCCTAACTATTCATAAATTTGGATCGTTTTTATTCTCGCATTTAAATTATTACATAATTTAAATTATGTGTAAATTTGTTATGCGTGTCTAACATCTTGCTCTAAAAAAAGAGCACCTGCTTGCTCTCCCCCTCTCAATCCTTGTCAGGCTGGAAATTATATATTTACTATTCTACCATCCTTTCGTAATAAATCAAGTATTTAGAAATACTTTTATAAAATATCTTGGCCGGATATTTATAACAACGCATAATTCATTATGTAGTATATTTTAATTATACCAAAACACCACCTGCCCTTCCACCGCCTGTTTATGTATATAGTCAACAGTTAATTGTTAGTAGTTACTAACTTTTGATTATAGATAAACTCATTTCTTTTATATTGGCAGTTTATAGTTAGATAAGCCTAACTTTAATTTATTAAAAAAAGCGTTATCCTTTACGCCTCCTCTCAACATTCATTTAAGTTAAGCATAGCTTATTTTACCCCCCCTCACACCAAAAAATCAAGTATTTGGCAAAACTTTTACAAAATACTCCATATTGAATAATATCTTATAC
>JAJQDF010000013.1:0-4590 GCA_021202325.1 Clostridiales bacterium
TGTAATTATATCTTACATCAGTTTGGAGGTTTACACAAACCTTGGGATACTCCCTATTCCCGGGATATTTTTGCTTTTCTCGGTAATAGCGATATTTAGCTTTGCCGCTATTCCCGGAACAAGCACTTTGTCGCTGGTATTCAGCATGATTATAACATTTGTTATTTACAACATTCCCACAGCAATATACTTGGCAATATATTTTGTATGCCGTTCAAAGTACAAAAAGAAAAAGCAAATTGATAAAATGAATATTCAAGATTTATAACTTAAAAAGCTCATGGACAAACTCAGCCCATGAGCATTTATTTTATTCAGCTATTGTTTCCTTGAGTATGGCTACGCCATTTTTAAGGGTTTCAAAATCGATGTTCAATGCCGGAAGAAGTCTTACCTTGTCCTTGGCAGTAAGAAGGAGAAGCCCTTTCTCCATGCAGGCCTTAACAACATCGCCGGCCGGCTTTGTGCATTTTATGCCGATCATAAGTCCCATGCCTGTAACTTCTTCAACTCCGTCGGCACCGGTGAGCTCGCTGAAAACATATTCGGATTTTTTGCATACATCGGCAAGAAGGTCGTCATCTATTCTTTTAAGTACGCTTATGGCAGCCGCAGAGCAAACCGGATTTCCGCCGAATGTTGAGCCGTGGGTTCCGGGAGTATAAACGTCCTTAACCTTATCGCCAAGCATTGTTGCACCAAGAGGAAGGCCTCCGGCAAGTCCCTTTGCTGTGGAAACTATGTCAGGCGTTACATCATAATTCATGTAAGCATAGAGCTTTCCGCTTCTGCCGTTTCCTGTCTGCACCTCGTCTACAATGAGAAGCATATCGTTTTCTTCTGTGAATTTGCGTACGGCCTGAACAAATTCCTTATCCAATGGGCATACTCCGCCCTCGCCCTGAACTATCTCAATCATTACGGCAATACATTTATTCTCCGTTGCAAGTCTGATAACGTCATCAATATTGTTGGCCTCGGCATATACAAAGCCCTCGGTAAATGGTGTAAATTCATGATGGAAATGATCCTGCCCCGTTGCTGCAAGTGTTGTTATTGTTCTGCCGTGGAAGCTGTTTTTAAGAGTAATAATTGTTGAATGTCCGTCGCCGTATTTAAGGAAAGCGTAACGTCTGGCGGCCTTTATGGCGCACTCATTTGCCTCTGCGCCGGAATTTGAGAAAAATACCTTTTGCATTCCTGTTCTCTCGCAGAGCATCTGTGCAAGCTTTGCGCAGGGCTCTGTATAATAAAGGTTGGATGTGTGCTGAACCTTATTTAACTGCTCAATTACAGCCTCTTTCCAAACATCATCTGATATACCGAATGAATTTACTGCTATTCCCGCTCCAAAATCTATATATTCTTTTCCGTTTTCGTCATAGAGTATTGAACCCTTTCCGCCTGTTATGCAAATGGGAAAACGTCCGTATGAATGGGCAACGTAAGTATTATCAATATCAATAGTATTCATGTTTAATCCTCCTTAGCAAACATAGTTCCCACACCTTCGTCAGTAAGCATTTCCATAAGTATGGCATGGGGTTTCGTTCCGTCAAGTATAACTACCCTGTTTACACCTAAGTTTATTGCGTCCAGACAGTATTCAACTTTTGGAATCATGCCGCCTTGGATTACACCCTGCTCCATAAGCTCATAGGCTCTCTTTTGGCTTACATTCGGAATAAGTGTAGAAGGATCATTCTTATCCATAAGTATTCCGCATATATCAGTCATGGAAATAAGTCTTTCCGCCTTCATTGCTCCGGCAATCTTTGCAGCGGCTGTGTCGGCATTTATGTTATATACATGGCCTTCGTTGTCGCAACCGAGTGTTGAAACAACCGGTATATATCCCTTGTCAAGCAGGTCTGTTATAGGTTCAATATTTACATTTGTTATGTTTCCTACAAATCCGAGCTTTTCATCACGGGTTTCGGCCTCTATCATATGGCCGTCAATTCCGCAGAGTCCAACGGCTTTACCTCCGGTACACTCTATGAGGTTTACAAGGCTCTTATTTACCTTGCCGGCCAATACCATAAGCACGGTATCAATTGTTTCGGCATCTGTTACACGCAGACCGTTTACAAACTCGCTCTTTTTGCCTATTTTATTAAGCATACTGTTTATTTCAGGGCCGCCGCCGTGCACAAGCACTACCTTTACACCGATGAGCGAAAGCAGAACGATGTCGTTCATAACATCCTGTTTCAGTTCTTCGTTTATCATAGCGTTTCCGCCGTATTTTATTACAACTACTTTATTATAATATTTCTGTATATACGGAAGAGCGCGGACAATGGTTTCGGCTCTCTGTAAATTTGTCAGTGTCATTGCTAAATCCTCCCGAAATTATGAGCGGTAATCGCCGTTTATCTTAACGTAATCATATGTAAGGTCACAGCCCCATGCAGTTGCCGAATAATCGCCGTCATTAAGATTGACAAGGATTTCTATTTCCTTCTCTAGCAGTATTTCCTTTGCCTTTTCCTCGGAAAATTCAACACCTGAGCCGTTTTTGCAGACAAGTATTTCTCCTTTGCATGACTTAAAGCTTACATCTATCTTATTTACATCCAAATCCTCACCCGAATATCCAAGGGCGCAAAGTACACGTCCCCAGTTTGCATCGGCGCCGAACATGGCGGCTTTAAGAAGAGATGAGCATATAACCGATTTAGCCGAACCCTTGGCTTCCTTATCTGTCTTTGCTCCGCTTACCTTACATTCCAAAAGTTTAGATGCACCCTCGCCGTCTCCTGCTATTTTGCGGCAAAGATAAACCGTTACTGTATGGAGAGCCTCTTTGAATATTTCAAAGTCCTCGCCCTCTTCTGTTATTTCCTTGTTTCCGGCAAGGCCGTTGGCAAGCACTGTAACCATATCGTTGGTTGATGTATCTCCGTCAACGCTTATCATATTAAATGAAGTCTTAACATCCTCGCTCAATGCTTTCTGAAGAAGTTCAGGCGATATAGCCACATCGGAAGTAACAAATACGAGCATGGTCGCCATATTGGGATGAATCATTCCGGAACCCTTGGCGATGCCGCCCATTCTACACTCAACTCCGCCTATTTCAAATGATACGGCTATTTCCTTCTTCTGTGTGTCTGTTGTCATTATTGCCGCTGCCGCCTCGGCGCTGTTGTTTTCTCCGAGATCCTTCACAAGCTCTTCCATACCATTGGCAATGGGTGTAATATCAAGGGGCTGTCCTATAACACCTGTAGAAGCAACAACAACATCGTTTTTGCTTATTCCTGTATATTTTTCTGTAAGCTCGCACATCTGCTCAGCTATTTCGATACCGTTGGCATTGCAGGTATTGGCGTTGCCGCTGTTGCATATAATAGCCATTGCTTTACCATCGGCAATGTTCTTCTTTGTAACCGCAATCGGCGCACCCTTTACTAAATTCTGTGTATATACAGCCGCAGCAGAAGCCTTTGTTTCGCTAACAATAAGAGCTAAATCCTTCTTAACCGCAGGCTTTCTTATTCCGCAATGTACTCCGTTTGCCTTATATCCTTTAGCGGCACAAACTCCACCGTCAATAAAATTCATTTTCAGCACTCCTTTATGCATAATCCGTTTGTAATATTTTTTCCTAATTTATAATTCATACATTCTACAGCCGCTCCTGATGCTCCCTTTCCGAGGTTGTCATATCTGGCTGTAAGTATTATTCTATCGTCGTTGCCGTTTACAGAAATTCTCATGTTGTCACAGCCGGAAAGAACATTAGATGTATAAAATCCGTTTTCATCGTTATCTTCAACATATGTAATTATATTTCCGCTGTATTTTTCTCTGTAAGCATTCTTTATATCGTCTAATGAAAAACCTTCATTTATATCTTCTTTGAAAAGCGGTACTGTTACTTCCATTCCGCTGTAGAAATCACCGACTATCGGACAGAATATAGGTTTAACATTTAAACCTGTTATAGCGCTCATTTCCTTCAAATGCTTATGGTTCTGAGTTAGACCGTATTGTCTTGGCGCATCAAACATAACGTCTCTTGTTTCGTCCTCATATTGGGCTATCATCTTTTTACCGCCGCCGCTGTATCCTGTAAGCGAGAAGCAGGAAAGCCTTGTATCCGCTGAAATAATTTCCTTCTCGATAAGCGGATACACCAGAGCGATAAATCCACTGGCATGACATCCGGGAACAGCTATTCTCTTGGAATTCATTATTTTATTTTTATGAGCTTCGCTAAGCTCCGGCATTCCATATGCCCAGTCTTCATCTGTTCTGTGGGCAGTTGATGTATCAATCAGCACAACTTCATCATTTTCAACCAATGTAACTGCCTCTATTGCCGCAGCATCCGGCAGACATAAGAAAGCAATGTCGCAGCTGTTTAAAGCCTGTCTTCGTTTTTCTGTATTTTTTCTCTCATCATCATTAAGTATGATGAGCTCTATATCATCCATGGCTTCCAATCTGTCATAAATTCTCAGGCCGGTAGTGCCTTCACGTCCGTCAATAAAAACCTTTGTTTTGTTAGTCAACGTCATCACCTCTGATTCTGTTTTTGTATTATGATAAATGATACATCTTTTCGCATAAAAATTCAAT
>JAJQDF010000013.1:4600-4894 GCA_021202325.1 Clostridiales bacterium
ATTATTTAATCATCCATAAAATTAACGAAATATATGGAGATTTTTTGTGCATATATACAAATTCACAAAATTTAATTGTGATTTCTTAAAATCCAAAGTTAGTTTTTGGTATTATTTTTAGATATTTTACTTTTTTCAATATACATCAATTCATCCGAATATGCATAAATATTAATTACTATGAAAGTCCCGGACAGCGGCCAGACAGATAGGCAAGTTTGCTTGCAAAGACGTCTGGACATTGGACGGTGCTGCGTGCCAGTGGCATGCGTTTAGAACGGACCGGAGCGGAAG
>JAJQDF010000263.1 GCA_021202325.1 Clostridiales bacterium
GTATATAGTGAAGTAGTATTTAATACTAGATAATATAGTTTTTAATTTTGAATAAAGAGGTGTTAAAAATGACAACTTCGGCTTTATTGGCTCGTCCCCTTCCCGATTACACAAAGGGCGAGGAAACCGCAAACTCAATATCTCACCTGGCCGGAGCCGCCTTCGGTGTATTTGCGCTTAACGCATTGCTTGCAAATTCTTACGACACTTTAAGTGTTATAAGCAGTTTAGTCTACGGCCTGTCCATAATAGTGCTCTATCTTGTTTCCGGTGTATATCACGGTCTCAGCCCCAAAATGCTTATGGCCAAGCAGGTTTTAAGAAATGTTGACCATTGCGCAATATATGTGCTTATTGCAGGCTCCTATACGCCTTTTCTTCTCAACATAATGTATAGGAACACCCCGAAAACAGCCCTTGCCATATTCGCCGGAATATGGGCTGTGGCAATGTTCGGCATGATATTTACGGCAATAGATCCCGATAAATATGCGAAGCAGTCCATGTTCTGCTATATGGCTCTCGGCTGGTTTGCCCTGCTTTTGATTAAGACAATTATAAACGGAGTCGGCATTACCGGCACTCTCCTGCTTGCGTCAGGCGGAATAAGCTATACTGTCGGAGCGCTGTTTTACGGTCTCGGCAAACGCAGATATATGCATTTTGTGTTCCATCTCTTTGTAATTCTCGGAACACTTCTCCAATATATATGTATGTTCAAATATGTTATATAAAAAATTCTGAAAACCATGGTAAATCTATCAGGGGAGGTAGTATTTTATGAAAAAGTTGATAATATCGGTTATTATATTGGGTTCAGCGGCTGTCATCGGAGGCGTTATATTCGGCTCTGTTAAATTAAAAAAACAGTCTGAAATCAATAAGACATTCAGCAAGCTAAGCTGGTAAAAAGCCGCAGAAATATTGAAAACAAGCCAAAATTAGGAGGAAAAATGAAAGCTATAAGAATAGGAAATCAGGAATTAGGCGTACCCATTATTCAAGGCGGAATGGGCGTAGGAATAAGCCGCTGCAATCTTGCCGGAGCAGTTGCCTTAAACGGCGGAATGGGTGTCATATCATCCGCCCAGGTCGGCTACGACAGAGAGGGCTTTGCAGCCAATCCGGAAAAAGAAAACCTACTGGAGCTGACAAGGCAGATAAAACGAGCCAAGGAAATATCCGGCGGCAATGGAATGGTCGGCGTAAACATAATGGCGGTAACTCAGCTCTACGGAGAATATGTAAGAGAGGCCTGCCGAGCCGGAGCCGATGCAATTATTACCGGTGCCGGACTTCCCACAGCCCTGCCCCAGTATATTGAAGGCAATCATACAAAAATTGCGCCCATTGTTTCATCGGAAAAAGCGCTCAGGCTCATATTGAAGCATTGGGACAGAAAATATTCCTGCACGGCGGATTTCGTTGTTGTTGAAGGCCCGAAGGCCGGCGGACATCTCGGCTTCTCATTTGAGAGATTGGCGCAGCTCCATACCTATGATTTTGATGCCGAGGTAAAGAAAATAATCGAGACAAAGGCCGCCTATGAAGACAAGTACAACAGAGCGATTCCCCTATTTCTCGCCGGCGGAATTTCCGATTCCCGGGCGGTTCGCCATGCGCTGTCTCTTGGCGCTGACGGCGTTCAGGTTGCCACACGCTTTGTCACCACAGAGGAATGCGATGCCTCGGAAAAATATAAACAAGCCTATGTCAATGCGACTGAAAACGACATTTCCATTATTCACAGTCCCGTCGGCATGCCCGGCCGAGCAATCCGCAACGCCTTTGTAGAGCGTATGGAAGCAGGCCAGGAAAGAATCTGCGGCTGCTACAACTGCCTGAAGGCCTGCAACCCCAGAACCACCTCCTATTGTATATTCCAGGCGCTCATCAATGCCGTTAAGGGAGACATCGACAACGGCCTTATATTCTGCGGCGCAAATGTCGGGGAAATAAACAAAATCTCAACGGTAAAAGATGTAATAAAAGAGCTTTTAAAACCTTGAGGGTTTCACCCTCAAACACCTGACTTCTTTCTTGCAAGAAAGAAGCAAAGAAACCTTTATCGGAAAACTGCGTTTTCCTTGACCATTATAATTAAATTTGATATAACCTTGAATTTAGGGTGATAGAAAAACGAAGTTTTTCTGGTGCAAGTCCAGGGATGCTATCCCTGGCGGAGTTTGAGGCAGAGCCTCAAGGTCTTAAAAGCGCTGAGCGCTTAAGCTGAAATCCTTGAGGGCTTTCAGCTTGTTATGGCAGCAAACGAAAAAGTTCCGGAGAAACTTTTCCATTTGCGTTGGCTGTTATCTATGACTTGACACTTTCGGAAATAAATTCCTCAAGCGATGACGGCTGTGAATTATGTAAACATTAAAGCTGATGGTATTAGGAAAACGAAGTTTTCCGATAGTGTCCAGAGACGAAGTCTTTGGCAGAGTTTGAGACAGAGTCTCAAGGTCTTAGTCTTAAAAAATTACCAAACTTAATATAGGTATTAATTATAACTTTTGACTATTTTCACGAAATTGAACGGCCGAGCAAATTATTTCCGGAAAAGCTTGCAAATTTTTTTCGGGGGGGGTAAACTGAGAGTGAGAAGCTGTTTTACAACTATATTTTAAATTCGTATAATAATATAGTTGAAGAACAATTTAAGTATAGTACAATATTAAAAATACCTTATAGGGGGGAATGAGAAAATGAAGAAATTTAAGAAGGCAGTTGCCATGATAATGACATTGGCAATGACGCTGGGGGTTATGAGTTTTACGGCGCTGGCGGAGACAACATATACTGTAGATGGTTCAGAAAATACTAATGTTTCAGCGGTATTAGCTAAAATGTCTAGCGAAAATGTTACTTCTGCAACGATTATTCTTGATACAGATACAACTGAAGATATAGAAATTCCGAGTAATATGGAAATTACTCTTAACTTGAATGGATACAAAATAACCAATTATAGTAGTCATACAATTACAAATTACGGAACCCTTACTATTACTGGTAGTGGTACAGTCGACAATGTAACACATGCAAAAGCCGCATTGGTAAACTACGGCACGGTATATGTCTATGGTGGTACATATACAAGAAGTTTAGAAGCTGGAAGTAGTAGTAAAAACAATGGTGGAAACAGTTATTATACTATAAAAAACTATAACCAAATGACAATTTCGGGAGACGTTACAATCAAGAATAGCGGATGTTATTCCTCATGTGTTGCTAATGGTTATCAAAATAGTAGCGACAAGGCAGCTGCAGTGGCTATAACTGGTAGCGTAACTCCTACACTTACAATAGAAGATGGGGTAACAATAAGTGGTGGTATAAATACTGTAAAAAATGATGATAATGCAGTATTGGTAATTAATGGCGGTACATTTACAAACGAGAACCAAGGCGTAATACAAAATCATAGTACAGCAACAATAAAAGGAGGAACATTCGAAGCATCAGAAAATGCATCTTGGACTGTTTACAATTGTGGCTGTGACTCAACATCAGATGTAGGAGTACTTACAATTGAAGGTGGTACATATACTAGTGATAGCTATGTTTTGGTACTTGTTTCTACAGCTAATACAGCTGTAGTAAGTATTTCCGGTGGAACATTTGAAAGCAGTAGCAGTAGCGTTATTGGTGTTGGTGAATTATATACAGATGATGCCGAAATTACTGGTGGTACATATTCAAGTTCTGTAGCAAGCTTTGCTGCAGATGGTTATTACCAAGTAGCAAGTAGTGATGGAACAACATATAAATATTATGAATCAGAAGAAGCTGCAAAAGCAGCTGCAAGTGATGAAGATATAGTTGCTTCTGTTGAGGTACTGACAAGTGGGGAAACAACATATACAGTAACTTTAAAAGCAAATGGAGGAACAATAGCAAAATACGATGATGATGTTGAAATAGCTTATGAAACTGTTGCAGCCGGAGACTATACTCTTCCCACAGCAACACGTTCAGGATATACATTCGATGGCTGGAAAACAGGCTCAAAGACATATAAAGCTGGTAGTGAATATGAAGTAACTGGCAATGTCACCTTTACCGCTCAGTGGACAAAGAAGACTACAAGTTCTTCCTACAGCCTCTCCGAGACAACAGGCTCAAGCAGCTCAAGCGATGAAGACGAAGAGGACAACACAACAGTTACAACACCGAGCACAACAGATACAACATCAAGTGTATTTGCTGACCTCAGTACAAGCCATCCTTACTACGATTCAATAATGACAGCATACGAGAATGGCTGGATGGTAGGCGTTAGCTCAGATACATTAGCAGCTGAAGGATATTTGACAAGAGCTATGGCTGCAAAGATACTTCATAATGTTGCAGACAATCCTGAAGCTACGGATGTTGCGCTGTTCCTTGATGTACCAAGCGGAGAATGGTATTCAGAGGCTATTGCGTGGGCATATGAGCAGGGAATTGTTGTTGGATATGACGCTCAGACATTTGGACCTAACGACTATGTAACAGTAAATCAATTCTGCATTATGCTTGCCAAGTACAGAGGCGAAGAAGTACCGGAGTATACAAGCAATTCACCCTATGCGACTAGAGGGTTGATAGCAAACATGATTGTTGGTTAAGATGAAATCTGTGATTTCATCTTGAGAGGAGGTAACGGAAAAAGTTCCAGAAGAAATTTTTCAATTTGCGGTGGATACTCATTAGGTGTAGAAGTGGTCGGAAATGAATTCCGGCCACTTTTTAGGCTTTTGAAAGAAAAATCGAGGCAGAGGTGAAATTTAAGATATAGGCGGTTCAAAGTAACTTAAATGGATACCAGTCATCGCTTGAGGAATTCATTTCCGAAAGTGTCAAAGAATTAAAATTAGCCGAAGTAAA
>JAJQDF010000170.1 GCA_021202325.1 Clostridiales bacterium
ATTGGTATAAGAGACTGAGGGGAAAAAGGGTGCTTGTAAGATGCGATTTCAATGTGCCTGTAAAGGATGGTGTTATTACTGACGACAACAGAATTACAGCTTCTATTCCGACTATCAAAAAACTAGTAGACGAGGGAGCAAAAGTTATTCTTTGCTCACATATGGGCAAGCCTAAGGGAGAACCTAAGCATGAGCTTTCACTTGCGCCGGTTGCAGCGAGACTTTCAGAAAAGCTGGGCAAAGAAGTTAAATTTGCTAAAGATGACTGCGTTGTCGGCGAGAATGCCAAGAAGGCCGTTTCCGAAATGAAGGACGGAGACGTTGTTCTTCTTGAAAATACACGCTACCGCAAAGAGGAAACTAAGAATGAAGAAAACTTCAGCAAAGAGCTGGCTTCTCTTGCCGATGCATATGTAAACGATGCTTTCGGCTCATCACACAGAGCACACTGCTCAACGGTAGGAGTAACAGAGTTTGTAAAGGAGTCCGCTGTAGGTTATCTTATGCAGAAAGAGATTGAATATCTCGGAAACGCTGTAAATAACCCGGAGAGACCTTTTGCGGCTATTCTTGGCGGAGCTAAGGTAAGCGATAAGATTAATGTTATTAATAACCTGCTTGAGAAAGTTGATATACTTATTATCGGCGGAGGAATGGCTTATACATTTATTAAGGCTCTCGGAGGCAATGTAGGCACATCGCTTCTTGAAGAAGACAAGGTTGACTATGCAAAGGAAATGATTGACAAAGCTAAGGAAAAGGGCGTAAACTTCCTTCTTCCCATAGATACTGTTGTAGTTCAGGAATTCAAAAATGAGGCCGAAAGCAAGGTAGTTCCTACGGGACTTATTCCTGATGGCTGGATGGGCGTTGATATTGGTCCTGAGACAATAAAGAAGTTCTCAGAAGCGCTTAAAGATACCAAGACTGTTGTTTGGAACGGCCCTATGGGAGTATTTGAATTCTCCAACTTTGCAACAGGTACAAAGGCTATTGCGCAGGCTATGGCTGAAATTAACGGTACAACTATTATAGGTGGCGGGGATTCTGCGGCAGCGGCCAATCAGCTTGGCTTTGGCAGCAAGATGAGCCACATTTCCACAGGCGGCGGAGCTTCACTTGAATTCCTTGAAGGAAAAGAGCTTCCCGGAGTTGCAGCTGTTCAGGACAAATAAGGAGGAAATTGCAATGAGAAAGAAAATTGTAGCCGGAAACTGGAAAATGAATAAAACTCCGTCAGAGGCAGTTGCGCTTGCTGAAATGCTCAAACAGTATGTTGATACTGATGCTGTAGATGTTGTTTTCTGTGTTCCCGCAATCGACATTATTCCTGTCAGAAATGTTATAAAAGGTACAAAAATTGCCCTTGGTGCAGAAAATATGTACTATGAGGAAAGCGGAGCATATACAGGAGAAATAGCACCCAATATGCTTTTCGATGCAGGAGTAAAATATGTTATTTTAGGTCATTCTGAGAGAAGACAATATTTTGCCGAGACAGATGAAACAGTAAATAAAAAGGTTAAAAAAGCTCTTGAGCATGACCTTATTCCTATAATGTGCTGCGGAGAAACCCTTGAACAGAGAGAAAAGGGCATAACGATAGACTTTATCCGCACACAGATTAAATGCGGCCTCAACGGAATATCTGAAGAAGACATCAAAAAAGTAATAATTGCCTATGAACCCATTTGGGCTATCGGTACAGGAAAAACTGCTACAAGTGCAGAAGCAGAAGAGGTATGCGGTGCTATAAGAAAGGTTATCGCTGAAATGTACGACGAGGCAACGGCTGATGTAGTAAGAATACAGTACGGCGGAAGCGTAAACGCTAAAAATGCTGCTGAGCTTTTCGCTATGCCTGACATAGACGGAGGCCTTGTAGGCGGTGCTGCCCTCAAAGAGGAATTTAAAGATATAGTTAATTATTAATACACTCCGAAGGGAGATTCTTGAAATGAGTAAGAAACCTACGGTTTTAATGATACTGGATGGTTATGGAATTAATGAAAAGACAGAGGGAAATGCAATAAAAATGGCTAAAACTCCTGTGATGGATATGCTTCTTAAAAAATATCCGCACGCCAAAGGCTATGCCAGCGGACTTGATGTCGGACTTCCCAATGGGCAGATGGGAAATTCCGAGGTTGGTCATCTGAATATTGGTGCCGGAAGAATAGTCTATCAGGAGCTTACGAGGATAACCAAGGCCATTGAAGACGGAGATTTTTTTGAAAATCCTGAGCTTAAAGAAGCAATGGAAAACTGCAAAAAAAATAACTCAGCTCTTCATATAATGGGTTTATTGTCCGACGGCGGAGTCCACAGCCATAATACGCATTTATATGCCCTTGTAAAAATGGCTAAAAATAACGGTATAGAAAAAGTTTATATTCATGCTTTCCTGGACGGTAGGGACACACCTCCCACATCAGGAAAGGAATATCTGGAACAGCTAGAAGAAGAGCTGAGAAGCATAGGCGTTGGCAAAATTGCGACGGTTTCCGGCAGATATTATGCCATGGACAGAGATAAACGCTGGGACAGAACACAGAAAGCCTATGAAGCCATGCTTCAGGGAAAGGGCAATAAAGCTGCAAGCTCGGATGAATGTATTACAAATTCATATGCAGCAGGAGTTACAGACGAATTTGTAATACCTACGGTTATTACTGATGAAGAAGGCCTTCCTGTAGGAAAAATAGAAGAAAATGATTCAATTGTTTTCTTTAATTTCCGTCCCGACAGAGCCAGAGAGATTACCAGAGCCATAGTTGATGGCGATTTTGATGGCTTTGAGAAAGAAAAAAGGCTGAACAGCTTCTTCTTTGTTTGCTTTACACGCTATGATGACACGCTTCCGAATGTCCACATAGCATTTAAACCCCAGAGGCTTGATAATACTTTGGGAGAATATATATCGTCACTTGGCTTAAAGCAGCTCAGAACAGCTGAAACAGAAAAATATGCCCATGTTACATTTTTCTTTAACGGAGGTGTAGAGGAGCCAAATCCCGGTGAGGACAGAATCCTTGTTCCTTCGCCGAAGGTTGCGACATACGATCTTAAGCCTGAAATGAGTGCACATGAGGTTTGCGATGTACTTGTTGAAAATATACTTTCCAAAAAGTATGATTTAATAATAATTAATTTCGCTAATTCAGATATGGTTGGGCATACTGGAGTTATGGAAGCGGCTATTAAGGCTGTGGAAGCGGTTGACGAATGTGTTGGACGAGCTGTAGATGCAATTGTTGAAACCGGCGGTCAAATGATTATATGCGCAGACCACGGCAACAGTGACCAAATGATAGATTATGAAACCGGTGAGCCCATGACGGCCCATACTACAAATCCTGTTCCGCTTGTACTTGTAAACTACACAGACGGCATAGGAATAAAGGACGGAAGACTTAGCGATTTGGCACCAACACTTTTGGAAATGATGGATTTGCCCAAACCTAAAGAAATGACAGGGGAGTCTTTGCTTGTCAACAATATATAAGGAGGAAAACAATAAATGAAAGGTTATATTGAAATTTTAGACGTATACGCAAGAGAAATACTTGACTCAAGAGGAAATCCTACAGTTGAGGTAGATGTACTTGTTGAGGGAGAATTTTTAGGACGTGCTGCTGTTCCCAGCGGAGCATCCACAGGTCAGTTTGAAGCCGTAGAAATGAGAGACGGCGGAGACAGATATGTAGGAAAAGGCGTTCAGAATGCAGTTGACAATGTTAATAATGTGATTGCAGAAGAAATTATTGGTATGAATGCCCTTGACCAGGTTGCAGTTGACAAAAAGCTTATCGAGCTTGACGGAACATATAACAAAGCTAAGCTTGGCGCAAATGCTATTTTAGGCGTATCAATGGCTGTAGCAAAGGCTGCTGCAGAAGCATTACAGATGCCTTTATATCAGTATCTCGGCGGATTTAACGCAAAACAGCTTCCTGTACCTATGATGAACATCATGAACGGCGGAAAACATGCTGACAATACAGTAGATTTCCAGGAATTCATGATTATGCCCGTTGGCGCACATTCATTCAAAGAAGCACTTCGTATGTGTGCTGAAATCTACCATAATCTCAAGAACGTGCTTAAATCAAAGGGACTTTCAACAGCAGTAGGCGATGAAGGCGGCTTTGCTCCTGATCTTCCCACACCCGATGCAGTAATAGACCTCATTAAAGAAGCAGTTGAAAAAGCCGGATACGGTTGGGGAACAGACATCAAGATTGCCATGGATCCAGCAACAAGTGAGCTCTACGGCGATGACGGAAAATATCATTTCCCCGGTGAAAGCCAAATGGTTGGTAAAGAAATCGTTAGAACAAGCGAAGAGATGGTTGAGCTCTGGAAGAAGCTTGTTGACAAATATCCTATTATTTCCATTGAAGATGGTCTTGCTGAAGAAGACTGGGAAGGATGGCAGCTTCTTACAAAAGAGATTGGCGACAAAGTTCAGCTTGTTGGAGATGACCTGTTTGTAACAAATACTGATAGACTTAAGAAAGGTATTGAGCTTAAGGCCGGAAATGCCATACTTATAAAAGTAAATCAGATTGGAACACTTACAGAGACATTCAATGCAATCCAGCTCGCCAACAGAAACAATATGACAGCAATCGTCAGCCATCGTTCCGGTGAGACCGAGGACAATACAATAGCGGATATCGTTGTAGGCGTAAATGCCGGACAAATTAAGACAGGTGCTCCTGCAAGAAGCGATCGTGTTGCTAAATACAATCAGCTTCTTCGTATTGAGGAAGAGCTTGATGATGCAGCTGAGTATCCCGGAATAAATGCTTTCTTCAACATTAAGAAATAAATTGAATCATATTTGAC
>JAJQDF010000051.1 GCA_021202325.1 Clostridiales bacterium
TTTCCTTCAACGGCTGAAAGTATGCTGTCAACCTCTTCACGGCTTTTGGGCTCGCACTTTGCTTCATTTGTTCCGTAGAGCTTTGCCTCAAATTCATTTCCGGCAGCGTCCGTAACAAATGAGCTTATTTTCCAGTATTCCTCGGGAATAAAGTTTCTTATCTCCTCTTCACGGTCAAATATTATTTTAAGCGCCTCAGACTGAACACGGCCTGCGCTCAGGTGCCCCTTTACCTTCTGCCAAAGCAGATTGCTGACGGGGTAGCCCACCAGTCTGTCTAACACACGTCTTGCCTGCTGGGCGTTTACCAAATTCATATCTATGCTTCTGGCATTTTTTATTGATTTTTCGACCGCATCCTTAGTTATTTCATTGAATGTGATTCTGTCTGTTTTTTCCTCATCAAGATTGAGAGCCGTCATCAAGTGCCAGCTTATGGCCTCTCCCTCACGGTCAGGGTCAGTTGCAAGGTAAATATGGTCGGCATTTTTGGCTTCTTTTCGAAGTGCGCTCAAAAGCTCGCCCTTACCCCTTATGGTGATATATTTCGGTTCAAAATCGTTTTCAATGTCTATTCCAAGCTGGCTTTTGGGGAGATCCCTAACATGTCCCATGGAAGCCATAACTGTATAATTCTTTCCCAAAAACTTCATTATAGTGCTTGCCTTTGCCGGAGACTCAACTATAACAAGGTTTTTCTTCGTCTTTTTTGTTTTCTTAGCCGGCTTTTTAGCCGATGTCTTCTTTGCAGACGGCTTTTTTGCCGTTCTCCCGTTTGTTTCAATTTCGTTTTCAGCAATCGCTGCCTTACCCACGTTGTACCTCCTAAATTACAAGTATATATCTCTGTCCGGGCACCTTTGTCACAAGCTTTCTTATTTCAAGCAGTGTGATTTCAGCTCTAAGACTGCTCTCAGGTATTCCCGTTTTGGCCGCCAATGTTTCAAAATCCGTCGGCTCGTAGCTTAGAGATTTTATAATACTTTTTCCCGCTTCGCTTAACCCCTCAAGCTTATCGGACATATCCTTTTCTTCATCTACAATATCCGGCTTATCCACCGTTATGCCTATCTCCAGCAGTATATCACCTGCTCCAAGCACCGGAGGGCAGCCATCCCTTATCATTCTGTTTGTTCCCTCGCTGTATTTGCTGAATATGCTCCCCGGCACAGCAAATACGCTTCTTCCGTATTTCAAAGCGGCGTCAACTGTCGATGACGTACCGCTTTTTGTCTCAGCTTCAACAACGACCAGTGCTTCCGAAAGTCCTGCTATTAGCCTGTTCCTTTTCACGAAGTCCGAGCCGTAGGTTTCCTCGCCCGGTGCATGCTCCGATATTATACTGCCGTTTTTCTCGATTATCTCGTCAAAAAGCTGTCTGTTGGAGGCTGGATAAACCTTATCTATGGCCGTTCCCAGCACGCCTATCGTTATGCCGTCGTGCCTCAGCGCTCCTTCATGGGCGTAGGCATCGACACCGGTGGCAAGTCCGCTTACTATGGCTAATCCGCAGTCGGCAAGCTCGCCTGCCAGCTTAAGTGCGGCATGTTTGCCGTATTCTGTACACCTTCTTGAGCCTACCATAGAAACCTTCCTCTTTGTTTTAGGCGGAAGTATTCCTTTATAATATATGCCTATCGGGCAATCGTCAA
Source organism: Clostridiales bacterium (assembly GCA_021202325.1). Lineage (GTDB taxonomy): Bacteria > Bacillota > Clostridia > Lachnospirales > Anaerotignaceae > Metalachnospira. The sequence goes on from JAJQDF010000051.1 coordinate 1,653, forward strand.
TGGTTTTTAGCGCTTCAGGGAAATTTTTGTTGTATTTTGAAATATAATCTGCTCCGACTCTGTCCAATTCTTCGGTCATTTTATATAAACTTCCGTCTGCGGCGGCCTTGGCAATATTTATTGCATTGTCTGCCGGCAGTACGGTACACAGCTCATTTCTGTCAGCCTTATATATTTCCTCGGCAGAGCCAAAATATTCAATGAGATTATCTATATTTTTAATCCCCTTTATACGGCTCAGCCACATAACATACAAATCTTCTCTCATAAACGCTCCCACCTGTAAGCTCAAACTGTTCACACGGCCTATATAATATATTATTTTATCTGCAAATTCAATACAAATATTTTTTTCTTAATAAAAATTAACTGTAATATTGCTAATTTTTGCCTAAATTGCTATTATAGTATTATCAACTATTAGGAGGTCTGTTATATGCTGTCAAAAATTCTGAGCGGAGCTGTAAACGGAATAGATGGTTATGCCGTAAGCGTAGAGGTCGATATATCGGACGGGTTCCCCTGCTTTGAAATAGTCGGTTTGCCCGGTTCTGCAGTAAAGGAATCCAAGGAAAGAGTCCGCACCGCTATAAAAAATTCCGGTTACGACCTTCCGCCGAAGCGTATTACAGTCAATCTCGCTCCAGCCGATACAAAAAAGGAAGGTCCTGCCTTCGACCTGCCGATTGCCCTTGGCGTACTCTCCTGCATTAAGGTTATCCGTCCCGGCAAATTTGATGATTTTCTCTCCATAGGCGAACTCTCTCTGGACGGAGGAATACGCCCCGTAAACGGAGTCCTTCCCATAGTATACAGCGCATATAAAAGCGGCGTTAAAAAATGCCTCGTTTCCATTGATAATGCCGATGAGGCCGCTCTTGTGGAGGGTATGGAGGTATATCCTCTAGAAAATATATCCCAGTTAATCAAAGGTGAAAAGCTAATCCGCCACACAGTTGACATAGACAAACTGCTGAGCAGTGACAGCACCTCATCCCCTGTGGATTTTTCAGATGTAAAGGGACAGGAATATGTAAAAAGAGCAATGGAGATTGCCGCCGCAGGCTATCACAATATAATGCTGACAGGTCATCCCGGCACAGGAAAAACAATGCTTGCAAGAAGGCTTCCTACAATTCTGCCGGATCTGACATTCGAAGAAAGCATGGAGATTACGAAAATATACAGTGTGGCCGGAATGCTTGAAAAGGGACAGTCCCTCATTACCGAGCGCCCATTCCGTTCTCCCCACCATACGGTTTCGGCGGCCGCCCTCACCGGAGGAAGCCGTATACCCAAGCCCGGCGAAATAAGCCTTTCCCACTATGGTGTGCTTTTCCTTGACGAGCTTCCGGAGTTTAGGCGTGATGTTCTGGAATCACTCCGCCAGCCCATGGAAGACGGCAAGGTTACAATATCCAGGGTAGCCTCCACAGTTACATATCCGTCGGACTTTATGCTTGTGGCCGCCATGAACCCCTGCCCCTGCGGATATTTGGGCGACAAGCGCTGTCACTGCACCGACAGCGAAATAACAAGATACAAAAACAGAATTTCCGGCCCGCTTCTCGACAGAATAGACATATATACAGAAACGCCGGATGTTACATACAACGACCTGAACAGCAAGGCAAAAACCGAAAGCTCCGCAGAAATAAAGAGCCGAGTTTCCGCCGCAAGAGCAATACAACTTGAAAGATATAAAAATGAAGGAATATTCTTTAATTCGGCTCTTTCGGCCTCTCAGACCGAAAAATACTGCTTACTGGATAAGGATGCTGCCGAGCTTATAAAGATGGCCTTTGACAACCTTGGCCTCAGCGCCCGAGCCTACCACAAAATACTTAAGGTATCCCTTACCATTGCCGATTTGGCCGGCAGTAAGAAAATAAAGGCCGAACATGTTGCCGAGGCTCTGCAGTACAGGCCGTAAACTACAATTCCCTAAACTTACAAAAACGAAAGTCGATTGCTATGCTCTTCGAGATTACGCAATCGACTTTTATATCTTTATTTGGTTCCTATCAATTTGTTATGCAAAGCTTTGACAGCCTGCTTTTCATATTTCTTATCAACCAGCACGCTTATTTTTACTTCCGATACAGTTATCAGCTCAATATTAATATTTTCCGCCTTAAGCGTACTGAATACGGATGCCGCTGTTCCGTTGCTTGTTTCAAGGCCTGTGCCTATAACAGATACTTTCGAGAAGCTGTCGTCGGCTTCGGTTTCATAGTCTTTAAGTGCTGACAGGGTTTCGGCTTTATCCTTAAAGGGTGCGGTAAAGACAACGGAGTCTTCGCCCTTTGTCATTATTATATCTGTGCTTATGCCTTTTTCAGAAAGCGCTCCGAAAATATCGGCACAGTCATACATGCCGTTTTGAAGTCTCTTAACCCTTATAAGCACAGTATTACCGTCCGAAGCAATTCCTGTTACAAGCCTATTGGTTTTTTCAGGGCATACAGCCGTTCCTTCGTTGTCGGAAAAACTTGAGCGTACACTTAAGGGCACGCAATATCTTTTTGCAAACTCTACAGAGCGGTTATGCAGTACCTTTGCTCCCAATGTGGTATAATCCAGCATTTCATCATAGCTTATGGAATCCAGCTTTTCAGCATTCTCCACAACCCTTGGATCGGCAGTAAACACGCCTTCAACATCGGTAAATATTTCGCATTTATCTGCCTTCAGCGCCGCCGCCAGCGCCACTGCCGTAGTATCGGAGCCGCCTCTGCCAAGGGTAGTAATATCGCCGTTTAGGTTTATTCCCTGGAAGCCGGCCGCAATGACAACCTTCTTTTCTTCCAGTTCATTTTTTATGCGCTCTGTGGAAATAGTCTCTATTCTTGCGTTTCCATGCTTGTTGGTTGTGAAAACTCCCATCTGCCAGGCGTTCAGGCTAATTGCAGGTATGCCCATTCCCATAAGAGCCATTGCCATCAGCGCCGCCGATTGCTGTTCTCCTGTTGAAAGCAGCATATCCATTTCCCTTTTTGATGCATTGGGATTTATGTCCGTTGCGGCTTTTATCAAATCATCGGTAGTATCGCCCATAGCCGACACCACCACAACTAAATCATTTCCTTTTTTGTACTCATCGGCAATTCTGGAAGCGGCATTAATTATCCTGTCCTTATCCGCCACAGACGAACCGCCATATTTTTGTACTATCAGCAAA
>JAJQDF010000281.1 GCA_021202325.1 Clostridiales bacterium
ATAACAGAGAGCAAAGCTCGATTTACAGTTATAGAACTGTGCTGAACAAGTTCTACGGTTTTCTTCCGGATGAAAAAATAATAACAGCCGATACGGCTCGGGAATGGCAGGAATTTCTCATAGATCGGGGCTATGCGAACAGGACGGTCATTCAGCGGGTGCACGTGATCAACGGATTTCTTCGCTTTTTGGGCAAGAGAGATTGGCAGTATGACAACACTTTAGTTATCAACGACGCTACTTTGCCTGAACTTACTAGAAACGAGTATCTGCGGCTTTTGCAGACTGCGAAGGTGTTGAATAAGGAAAGAACCTACCTTATTATGAAGACGTTGTGCAGCGTAGGGCTTAAAATCAACGAACTGCAGCAGGTTACGGTCGAAGCGGCCAAGGCAGGCCGGGTAACGATTTCATTGCACGACCAACCAAAACGAACAGCGGCAATTCCAACGGTATTGGCAACAGAGCTTTTGGACTATGCCGGCAGGAACGACATTGTTACAGGCTCGATTTTCGTTACTAGAAGCGGAAAGCCGTTGAACCGCTCGAATGTATGGCACGATATCCAAGTCGTGTGTGCCGAAGCCCATGTTTCCGAGGAAAAAGCTAATCCAAGTTGTCTTTGGAGACTGCACCAAACCACATATGAGGGCATTGAACACAACATTTCGGTGTTGGTCACGTAAGCCTACGACAGGATGCTGGAAAATGAGGAGCTGACAATCGGCTGGGGTATGTAAACAGCGACAAATAAAGCGTTTTAAAAAGACTGGAGGAAAAGAAATGAACAAATTAAAAAAGGCGGTTGCCATGATAATGACATTGGTAATGACGCTGGGGGTCATGAGTTTTACGACGCTGGCGGAGACGACATATGATGTTGACGGTTCAACATATGATACAGTTACAGCTGTATTGAATGCATTGGCTGCGGCAAGTGAAACTTCTGCAACAATTACTCTTCAGAAAAATACTACTGAAGATATAACAATTACGAGTGGAATGGATATAACTCTCAACTTGAACGGATACACAATAACCAATTCATCAGGAGATACCATAACTGTAGAGCTTGGAGCAACACTTACGATTGAAGATAGCGACGGCAATGGTACAGTTGATAATGTAACTCATCAGAAAGCGGCAATATACAATAATGGTACAGTAATTATCAATGGCGGAACATTTAACCGTTCTAAAGAAAATGGTAGTGATAATACTTACTATACAGTTTTAAATCATGGTACAATGACGATTAATGGCGGCACTTTTATGCAGGGAGATGAGAATAGCCAATATTCAAGTATGATGGAAAATGGTTATTATAATTATAGTTCTAGTGACGCAAGATCAGGCTATGTTAGTGGAACAAATCAAGAATATCCGACACTTACAATAAATGGTGGAACATTTAGTGGTGGTTTGAATACCATTAAGAATGACGATAATGGTATATTGGTAATTACTGATGGTACTTTTGAAAATTACGCTCAGGCTTGTGTATTAAATTGGAATGAAGCAACAATTAGTGGAGGCACATTTACAAGTGATGAAGCGGATTGTGTGATTTATACTGGTTCATATGGATCAGATACAGCAGATAAAGGAATAACTACTATTACTGGAGGTACATTTAGCGGAACCAGTATTTTTGGAGAAATGAATGCTTATTATTCAGAAGATGTTAGTGTTACAATTAGCGGAGGAACTTTCGAATATACTGATGAGTTTTATACCCTTACTAATGGTACAGTAAGCATTTCAGGTGGTTCATATTCTACATCTGTTGCAGAGTATGTAGTAGACGGATTGAATTATGAAGCATGCAACGACGGAACATATACATATCACGAAACGTTGGAAGCGGCTGTTGACGCCGCAGGTGATGATGGCGAAGTTATGACTGTTGCTGCAGCTGCTGCAGATGAAGCCTATACAATAAAGTTTGATGCTAATGGTGGAACAATTTCTTCTACAGGAGAAAGTAGCTATACTTTTTCAGCAGCAACTGGGGATGTGATTTATGTTGATGAATTCCTGGCAGTAAGCAGGTCAGGCTATACATTTAATTATTGGCTTCTTGGTTCAACAAAATACTATGAAAATGGTTCCTATACAGTAGGAACAGAGGATGTTACCTTCACAGCCCAGTGGACAAAGAAATCCTCCGGCGGTTCATCCTACAGCCTTTCCGAGACAACTGGCTCAAGCAGCTCAAGCGATGAGGAAGAAGAGGAAACAACAATAAGCACAACAGATACAACATCATCTGTATTCACAGACCTGAGCACAAGCCATGTTTACTATGACGCAATAATGACAGCATACGAAAATGGCTGGATGGTAGGCGTTAGCGACGACACATTTGCAGCTGACGGATACCTCACAAGGGCTATGGCAGCAAAGATTCTTCATAATGTTGCAGGAAACCCTGAACCCAATGATGTAGCTCCGTTCCTTGATGTAGTAAGCGGTGAGTGGTACTCAGATGCTATTGCATGGGCATACGAGCAGGGTATTATAATCGGTTACGATTATATCAACTTTGGTCCCAATGACTATGTAACAACAGAACAGTTCAGCATTATGCTTGCTATATATAATGGAGAGACAGTACCTGACTATGTTGGAGGCGCACCATATGCTACAAGAGGTTGGGTAGCATATATGATCACTGCTTAAGATGAAATCCCCGAGGATTTCATCTTGGGCGGCGGTAACGGGAAAAGTTCCGGTAGAAACTTTTCCCGTTACATTGGATACTCATTAGGCGTAGACGTCGTCGGAAGTGAATTCCTCCGACGTTGACAGTTTAGAAATTAATAAAACTTTTCCTATAAAACTGCGTTTTCCAAAAGACTATATCTTAGTCCCACAGAAAAAACGCAGTTTTTTCTGTAGATGGGTCCAGGGATGATATCCCTGGCGGAGTTTGAGGCAGAGCCTCAAGGTTTTAATGTTTTTGAATAGAATCGGTGGTTTGGCTAATACTAATTGCAAAACACCGAAGGGAGTAATGACAATTGACAATGGCGACGACAACGACGACTACAATCGAAACACCGGCCGAGAGAAGTATGCTTCAGGCATTGAAGGGCACACAAACCGAGGAAAACCTGATGCGGGCATTTGCAGGGGAGTCTCAGGCGAGGAACCGCTATACATTTGCGGCACAGAAGGCAAAACAGAACCAGCTTCATGTGGTGGAGGCTGTGTTTATGTTCACCGCAAACCAGGAAAAGGAGCATGGCGAGATTTTTTATGACTACTTGAAATATAGCGCCGGAAGTACAATATTCATCGATGGCGGCTACCCCGTTGACCTCTATGACGATGCCTATAGCCTGCTTAAGGCCGCCGAGCATAACGAGTACGAGGAGTACGGCGATGTTTATAAAAATTTCGGCGATACGGCGGAACAGGAGGGCTTTACCCAGATTGCCAATACGTTCAGAAATATAGCAAGGATAGAGAAAACCCATGGCGATAGATTTGGCTATTATGCCGAATTGATTAAGGAAAATAAGCTTTTTGTGTCAGATATCAGTACCGGGTTCATCTGCCTTAACTGCGGCCACGTTTATACCGGCACCAATGCGCCTAAGCAATGCCCCGTTTGTAAGCATGACCAGGGATATTTTATAAGAGCCGACTTTATGCCTTATGGGAAATTTTAATTGTGCTGACTGCGTATATTTGTTATAATGTCTTCAAATGTTTAACAGTAAGGGGAGATAACTATGAAGCTTGTGACCTATGTATACGAAGGAATTGAGCAGGTCGGCGTGCTGACTGCCGATGAAAAGAAGGTATGCCCGATAGAAGGCTTTGCTTCTATGAATGAATTGATTGAAAAGGCCGATGATAAGACTATGGCTGAAATTGCAGAATTGGCGGCGGAAGAGAAAAATGCCATAGATTTCGAAAGCGTTGTTAAAAAAGCGCCCATACCTTGCCCGAAGCAGGATGTTATCTGCCTTGGAATAAATTATTCCGATCACGCTAAGGAATCGGCAGGATTTGATAGGGAGGCTTTCGGCGGCGAAAGACCTTGCCCTATATATTTCTCAAAAAGGGTAAATGAGGCACCCGGCGACGGAACCGATGTCTGCGGACATTTTGATATGGTTGACAGCCTGGACTATGAGGCTGAGCTTGGCGTTGTAATAGGTAAGGATGCTAAAAATGTATCGGTCGAAAACGCCAGGGACTACATATTCGGCTATACGGTAATAAACGATGTCAGCGCCAGAAATGTTCAGACTGCCCATAAACAGTGGTATTTTGGAAAGAGCCTAGACGGCTTTACACCGATTGGCCCCTGCATATTGACAGCAGATGAGGCGGCATATCCGCCGGCACTCAAAATATCCGCCAAAGTAAACGGCGAGCTTAGACAGAATAGTACAACCGACCTTCTCATAACCGATATAGACCATATAATAAGCGAGCTGAGCCAAGGTATTACACTTAAGGCCGGAACATTGATTGCAACCGGAACACCTTCGGGAGTCGGCATGGGTATGAATCCGCCGTGCTTCCTTAAGGAAGGCGATGTTGTGGAGTGCGAAATAGAGAAAATAGGCAAGCTTAGGAATAGAATAGTGAAGTAAAACAAAGGCCGTAACGCTGGGCACAGCGCTGCGGCCTTTAAAAATTTTGAAAAATTTTTCGCAAAAAGGTCAATTGAAAAAGTAAATTCCACTTTGTAAGAGAAAAATCTACCAGGGATAACTTTTTGTATTAAAAAATGGTATATCTCTGGAGCTTTTGTGTTA
>JAJQDF010000262.1 GCA_021202325.1 Clostridiales bacterium
TTGCCCTTGCCGCCGTTAATACGATGAAATCCCACAAGGATTTCATCGTAAGCGCTCTGCGCATCGTGGCCGCTTGAGGAATTCATTTCCGAAAGTGTCAATGCATAGGATTTACTACAACCACATGTTGAAATCGAAGATTTTGCCTAAGCGGCTCTGCCGCAACAAAAATGGCGCCGGAATTCACTTCCGACGCCATCAATAAACTAATATTTAGCCAATGTAGCGAAAAAAGTTTCTCCCGGAACTTTTTTCGCTGCTGCCATTACAGGCGGAAATCGAAGATTTTCGCCTAAGCGCTCCGCGCGCCTTAGAACTTTGTTACCAGTTCTCCCTCTTCGTTAAACTCTAACTCGAAGGGTTCCCCTACTATTTCTATCTGCGGCATGCTTTCGGCTTCCTTTATCATTGTCTCAGATATGAGTATATCCTCTATTTCAAGGGAATTGTTTATAATTATAACTCTCGGGTTGTCATAATCGATATTAAGCGCACTGGCTACAGCTGACTTCAGAACCTCTTCATCATTATCAACTATAACCGGTATTCTGTAAGCTACCGGATCATAGCTTGTGATGAAGTTGGGATATGTATCGTCAAAGCTTATCTTATCAAAGAAACGTCTAGGCGCAATATCGGCTCTTCCCATGCCGGTGGCATTTCCGTGGGACTCCTCTGTCAAGTCGAGGATTCCTATTCTCTGTGCCTCTATGCCCATTTTAAGCTTAGGATTTACACAGCGGCCTACAATATTGGGATCCATGCCGGCGCCGGTATAGTTCTTTCCAAGCTCTCTTACAATGAGTATATCGCAGGAGTCAAACCATATTCTTCCCATGTTGGCTTTTGCCTTCTTAAGAAGCTCAGGCTCAATCTCCGGTATCTTCATACCAGGCATTACAGTAACATCAAATGTCTTATCAAATGAATTTTCAATAAGCGCAACACCTATTATTACATTGGCATGCTTTATAACCTCTGTGGCATTGAGGCCAATTCTGTGGGACATGCTGTCGTCGCCCTTTGAATGGCATATATGGGCGCCATACTGCTTGCCTATACCTATTGTGAGCATTTTCATAACGCCGCTTTCATAGGGGCCCTGGAAGCTTGTGTGCGCCTTAACTCTGTTTACAGCTATTATTGCATCGGCTTCATATGCGTTTTTGTCAATGCAAACGTCAAAGTCCTCTACATGGCTTATTTTTACAACTTCCATTGATGAAAGTATCGGGCAGCCCATGGATTCCTCGGTTATTCCAAGGCTTTTAAGTATCTCAAGCTGGCCTTCGGCAGTTGCTCCGCCGTGGCTTCCCATGGCAGGAATAAGAAACGGCTCGGCACCGCATGACCTTACGTATTCTATAAGCGTTTTTATAACAAAATTCATGTTTGAAACGCCTCGGCTTCCGCAGGTAATGCATATCCTCTGTCCGGGCTTAATTTTTCCGGCAATTTCAGGATCTTTAAAGCCTTCGTTTAATTTATTCAAAATATCTTCCTGTGATATTTCGTTATGTTCAAAAATCTGATGCGCTTTTACAAAACGCGGCAAATTTATATGATTAATAAGATTCGAAATACCTGACATATAAAAACACATTTTTATAATGAAGCCGTGCCAGTATTATACCGGCACGGCTATGTTGTTATTGTATCTTGGCTTTCAGCCGCATACGATACTAAAGCTTATATTCAATTCGTAAAGTTCATAAAGCTTTATAGTTAACAGGGGTTAAATTTAACTCGTATACAGCCTTCACCTTTCCATTATATATCAATCACTGTTATTTCTAAATTAAAGCTCAATCTCGTAAACCTTGCAGATGTCAGCTACTTTGTAAAGCTTACCTTCTGAAATACCGGGTACTATTTCGTCAGCACGAGCAATAACTTCTTCCTTAGAAAGCTTTTCTGAAGGAGCTTCAAGGTCTTTACGTGAAATACCAACACTCTCAAGCTCAATCCAAGCTCTGTCTTCGATGTTATCAAGAGCTATAGGTGCGCCAAGTGCTTTAGCAATGCTTAATACTGCAGGTGAGCAGCCGAGATCCTTACCGGGAACAAGGCCAATCTCAAGAGCTTTGATTGTGTAAGCAGCAAGAGTTGATTTACGTCCGGCAATTGCAGGATAGTCGCTCTTTACTGTCTTAGCATAAAGTCCTGAGTTATGAGCTGTTTTACCAGCACCATATGAACGGTTGAAGATACGTCCGTATGTCTCGAAAACAACCATACCGATACCTACTGAAATTTCAGGGCCTGCAGGTCCAATAAGAACTTCGCCGTCTTTCATGATTTCGATTAAGCCGTAAGCGGGTACAAGAATCTCTGTCATGTCAACTACGTTCATCATCTCAGAACCTGTGTTGTTGTTAGCAATACGTCCTGTGATTGTCTGTGTCTCGTTGTGGGGAACACGGGGCCATCTGTCTTCAAAGTTAGGGCCTCTGAAAAGTCTCTTTCCTCTGTATTCGTCAATAGCATCCCACTGCTTCATATGAGGCTCTTCTGCAAGAAGCTTCTCTGAATATCCCTGCTCTGTAACGCTGAGGAAACCAAAGTCTCTGTTAATCATACCATAATCGATTGATGCGAAAGCAACAAGCGCATAGTCAACAACGATACCATCACTTGTAACTGTGATTGCATCCATATCTACGATATCGATAGCTGCAGGCTCTTTGAAGTTCTTAGCAACAGCTTCGCATGCCTCTCTGTATGTAATTCCGGCGTTATTAATATCTTTTTTGTCGATGAAAATAAGGTTAATAGGAACTATTCCGTCAGCAGCTCCCTGCGGAATAATTTTATATTTTAATGTAGACATATCTATAATCCCTCGCTTCTAATTTATTTTTCTAATTCGCCTATAAGTTATTATTAGTCATAAGAAACTCTGCGGTCTTCAACTTCCTCTGAGTCATAATAGTAGCACTCAGCAGCGGGAGTTGTGATGAACATACTCTCAAGAATTGTCTTCTTGCTTGTTCCGTCTTTCTGAATTCCCTTAATGATAACCTGGTGAATTGTTTCAGGGATCTGGGGAAGTACTGTAACCTCAACCTTAGCAACGTTGGGATCCTGTGTAATTTCAACTATTTCTTCTTCAATACGGCCTACACGAAGTGATGCAAGCTTAGCGCTTTCCATATTCTCAAGACCTCTAAGCTCTACTTCTGTTTCAGGACGAAGCTTTTTGCCCGCCTCTACAACTTTTCTTTTAAAATCGGGCAGCTTTGTGTGCATTAATTTCATTTAATATCTCCTCCTTAAAAAAGATTATAAATATAAATTAGTATATACGACGGTCTTTATGGGACCGCCGCACATATTATATAACAAAAATTAGATTGTGTCACCCTGGTCTGCAAAGAACTGAACATCTCTTTCTGTAGGTCCTTTATATGTAGCCTTCGATACGAAGTAAAGAAGAGCAAGTGATACAGGGAGAGCCAATATAGCACTGGGTAAACCAAACGGCTGACCTGCGAATTCGTTTGCAAGTGTTATGATTGAACCTGCCATCATTGAGCTGATAGCGCCTACAGGTGTAACCTTCTTCCACAGCAATGCAGCGAACAGAGCCGGTGTAATAGCTGAAGAATAAAGAGCGTAAATATAGTTCTGAATTGACAGTACATCGGGGAAGTATGTACCCATTATGTATGCGATAATAGCGAATATTACGAGGCAAACACGGATATACCATACTTTTCTTGTTTCTGAAGCATCCTTATCAACGAATCTGCACCAAATATCCATAACTCCGCTTGTTGTAGCAGAAAGAAGATATGAGTTTGATGTTGTAAGTATAAGAGCAGCTCCGCATCCAAGCATAAGGCATCCAATGATAGGTGATGCAACGCTGGCATATGTGAAGAAGAGCATATCGCTTGATACGTCAGGGAATACAACACGAAGTGCAAAACCAAGTGTTGATGAGCAGAACATAACTGCGAATATAATTGCTACGAAAATATAGATGGCTTTCTTAAGAGCCTTATCATCTTTACCGGAAGCCATTCTCTGTATGAAGTTCTGGTCACCGATAATGTTCATTGTACCGCCGACTGTAAGAGCAATCCAGCCTAAAGCTCCGTAATTACCAAACGGGAATGCTGTTGTTCCTTCTGCTGTACGTTCGATTATTCCGCTTACGCCGCCATTTCCCATGAAAACAGCTACAAGTGCTGCGATCATACAGAATGTGATGAATATAGCAGACATAGCATCTGTGAATGCAACGCTTCGCATACCACCCATAACTGCTATGGCTACGATAACTATAATACCTAAAATGGTTGCTGTTGTAACATTAAGTCCTGTACATATGTATAAAGCATTACCGAAAGCTTTAAACTGATATGCACATGTTCCTACATATGCAATAACTATAACAAACGCTGAATAGTTTCTTGCAAAAGAGCCATATCTGTCATTAAATACGTTACTTACTGTGATTGAACCTCTGCGGTTAATCTTTTTAGCGATTACATAGAGGAAAAGCGGTGCAAAACTCTGGAATGACATGTAGAGTATTGCAGGCCACCAACCATAGTTAGCACCTACGGCAAGCGATCCGCCTGTGATTGTTCCGCCGCCAACCCATGTAGCAGCCATTGTTCCGCCCAATACGATAGGTCCAAGCTGTCCGCCGGCGATAAGCATATCCTTTGTGTCTTTTGCCGGATGTCTTCTTGACTGTATAGTTCCTACAATAACAATAATGCCTATGTAGACTACAACAGCGCCCATCAACAAAAAG
>JAJQDF010000212.1 GCA_021202325.1 Clostridiales bacterium
TCGCTGTATTATAAAAATGATATGATTGACTATATTTTTTAAAATATATATAATCAACATAAGCATAGTTATCGTTTAGGAGTTGATAATATGACAAGGGAAAGAGCCGAAAAAATCAACAATGCATTGGATAATGCCGCTGTATCCGCAAAAATGGAGGGATTATGTTTAACTCCCGAAATGAGAAAGCAGTGCGTGGATGTTTTATATGGAAGAAAGAGTATGCAGGAATGTATTGCTGAAATTAATAAAAAATATTAAAGCATGTTTCGAGAAATAGAAATTTATGTAGATATGCTTAAAATTTGACATAAAAAATGATAATAATTACAAATGGGCAGAGCCGAATATACGGTTTCTGCCCATACTTGCATTATACAGTAATTTTCACGATAATTACAGCTTCAAAGCCTTTCATCCCGGTGGTGCATACTTTACAGGCATGAAATTTCACTTCAAAAATTTTTTAAATAATTGTCCATGCGCTTGTTCTTTCGTCCAAAACTGGGTATAATTTGGACGAAAGGATTATGCGGCTGGACTAAAAGTACAGAACAAATCAGCCCGGGTGATATATGAGGAACTTTGATTATTCAAAACTTGCGCAAAAGACATGGGATATGGAAATAATCACCTGCCTATCAAAAATATATGAATATAAAGGCCGGCAAAACTTATTTGCTCTCCAAAAACCGGTCGAACTAACCCGTATGGTAGAAATCGCAAAGATTCAGAGCACAGAAGCATCGAATAAAATAGAAGGAATCGTTACAACAAGCACAAGAATGCGGCAGCTGGTGGAGGACAAAACAACACCAAGGAACCGCGATGAAAGTGAAATTATGGGCTACAGAGATGTTTTAAATACAATCCATGAGAGCCACGATTTTATTCCGTTGACGCCATCTTATATATTACAGCTCCACAGAGATTTGATGAAACCCGCCGGATTATCCTACGGAGGGCATTTTAAGAATGTACAGAATTACATTAATGAAACACAGCCGGATGGTACGCAAGTGACACGTTTTACACCGGCTGCCCCTTATGAAACGGAGGCCGCAGTAAAAGCAATATGCGACAGCTACAAAAGAACACTGGCGATGGAAACGGTTGATCCGCTTATTCTGATTCCGGCATTTATATGCGATTTTCTGTACATCCACCCCTTTAATGACGGAAACGGAAGAATGAGCCTCTCCTGCTCTATCAGAACGGCTATGAGGTCGGAAAATACGTTAGTATCGAAAAAAAGATTGAAAGTACAAAGGACATATATTATAATACGCTCCAAAAGGCAGACTGTGGCTGACACGAAGAGAAAAATGATCCGACTCCGTTCATACGTTATATGCTGAAAGTAATTTTGGCCTGCTATACAGAATTTGAAGAGAGGGTTAATATTGTCGAAAAAGGCAAAGTCAGAAGCTCGGCCTATGATGTGGTCAAGGCTTTTGTTTCCGGAAAGGTCGGAAAGTTCACCAGTACGGATGTAATTGCCTCCTGTCCCAGTATCGGGCGCTCGGCAGCTCTGTCGGCGATAAAACGCCTTACAGATGAAAAAGAAATCATAAAAATAGGTGCGGGAAGAGCTACCTGTTACGTTAGAGCGGATTCTGCTGATGACGATTCTATCATTTAAATACAGCAATCGGTCTTTCATACCAATTTCACTTTAAAAAATTTGAAAATAATCGTCCACGCACTTATTCTTTCGTCCAAATCAAGCGCATTTCGGACGAAAGAATAACAATTACAAATTGGCGGAGCCGTTATGGCTTCTGCCCAAAATATTAAGCCAACCCCAAATTATCTCAGCAGAGAAGCGCAGGGACACTTAATTTGCCCTGCTCTTCTCCTTTAGATTTAAAAGTTAGTTTTCCTGCCTTTCCCGGCAGCGCATCGGAATTCTTTTTATTGCTCAGAGGCTGCCGCTTCAGCGCTGCTTGCAAGCAGCCGGTTGTAGAAGTGATTGCCCTCTAAATATTCGTCATATTCGGTAAATTCAACTTTGACAACTGTACCGATTTCCCAGCCAATAGATTCTGTATCCGGCTCATCAAGATTGAATTCGAAAGCCGTACCGTCGTTTAAAATAATTTTTGTATCATCGTCAAATTCGACTGTCAGTTCGCCGTCCAGCGGAAAAACGCTGTTATTACCGGCATCAACTACAACAGCTGCAAAACCGGTTTTCTTCCATTCGACAATCTCAACGTATATTTCCTCAGTCTCGGACAAAGATTGTATCTGCCCTACACCGGCATTTGCGCCGGTTGGACTTGTGCCGGTCGGAACACTTTGCATGACAAACCGAGGAATTGCAAATATACATACCATAATGCACAGACAGGCGGCAATTGCTGCCAAATTCTCCCAAGTGGTTCGCTTCTTCTTGTATGTATCATTGACAGCACCATAGATAAGGTTATCGTCAATGTTACCAATAGCCAATAACAGCTTTTCGCTTTTCATAAATAAATCTCCTCCTTTTCTAACTGCGTTTTCAAATTCTTCCGCATACGGAACAGAAGAGAGGCAACTTTGCTTTCGCTTATATTATAGACTTCCGCAATGTCTTTAATTGAATAGAGATACCAATAGCGCCGAATGAAAATATTTCGCTTCTGTTCGGTCTGCGAATACAGAAAATTATTGAGTACTTGTACTAAAACCTTCTCATCAATGATTTCCTCAACGCTTAATTTATCCGGGATACACTCTTCCAATTCAGACAATGCAAGTGCCGTTTGTCCATGTCCCCGTTTCTCCGCACTATATTTTTTGAAGCGGTCGAGAGATAGATTTCGGGTAATTCGCCCCAAAAATGACGATAGACGTTCCGGACGATGGGGCGGCATAGACTTCCATGCACCTAACCAAGTGTCATTTACACACTCTTCTGCATCTTCGATATTATGCAGGATATTATAGGAAATGGAATGACAATAACCGCCGTATTTATCCGCACTTGCAGTAATGGCAGTTTCTTTCCGCTCCCAATACAGATTGATTATCTCATAGTCTTTCATTGCGTTCCCCCCTTCTCTGTTTAGTAAAGGCCCTTCACCTATATAGACGACAAAAACCCGTTATTCATTGCGCAGGAAACAAATAAAATCGAAATTTTCCTGCCAATCGGACGAAAGCGGCAATAGCTTCAACTCGGTAGAGCCGTTACGTTTTCTGCCCAAAATATTAAGCCGAAACCCCAAAGGATCTCGGCTTGTTCTTTATACCGTTAATTCAATTGTGTTTCCGTCCGCAGACAATACATTCATATCATCAGAAAGTAACTATATACTTGTCAACCTCCCAGCTGCTGACACATGTGGAATAGTCCTCCCATTCCCTTTCCTTGCCGGCAACATACTGGGTAACGATATGTTCTCCGAGAGCCTCTTTGAGTATCTCGTCATTCTCAAATTCGTCGATGGCTTCTCTGAGTGAGCTGGGAAGCTCCTGTATTCCTCTGGCTCTTCTTTCCTTTCTGGAAAGCTCGAAAATATTGTCGTGTATTTCATCGGGCGGTGTCATGCCCTTTTCGATACCGTCAAGGCCGGCCGTAAGGCAGAGTGCCAGTGAAAGGTAGGGGTTACAGCAGGGATCGGGGCAACGGAGCTCGACTCTTGTGCTGTTGCCTCTAGCTGAAGGTATTCTTATGAGAGCGCTTCTGTTGCCTGCCGACCATGAAATATAGCAGGGCGCCTCATATCCGGGAACAAGTCTCTTATATGAATTTACAAGGGGATTTGTAACTACGGCCATTCCCTTTATATGGGCAAGTATGCCGGCAATGAAGCTGTAAGCCTCTTTGGAAAGCTTCCTCTCGCCGTCGGGATCGAAGAAAATATTCTTTCCGTCCTTGAACAGCGACATATTTGTGTGCATTCCGGAGCCTGCGATTCCATATATGAGCTTAGGCATAAATGTGGCATGGAGGCCGTTTTTCTGGGCAATTGTCTTAACTGCCATCTTGAATGTCATAATGTTGTCTGCCGCATGGAGTGCATCGGCATATTTGAAGTCAATTTCATGCTGTCCGGCGGCAACCTCATGGTGGGAAGCCTCAATCTCAAAGCCCATGGATTCAAGTGTCAGGCAAATTTCACGTCTTGTGCTTTCGCCGTGGTCAAGGGGGCCAAGGTCGAAGTAGCCGGCTTCATCGTTTGTCTTTGTGGTGGGCTTGCCCTCGTCATCTGTCTGGAAAAGGAAAAACTCAAGCTCAGGTCCTACATTGAATGTATAGCCCATGTCGCCGGCTCTCTTGAGCACCCTTTTCAAGGCACTTCTGGGATCTCCCACAAAGGATGAACCGTCGGGGTTATGTATGTCGCATATAAGTCTTGCTACTCTGCCGTGCTGGGGTCTCCAAGGCAGAATAGTGAATGTGTCAAGGTCGGGATAAAGATACTGGTCGCTCTCCTCAATACGCACAAAGCCCTCTATGGAGCTTCCGTCCAATGTCATTTGGTTGTTGAGAGTCTTCTCAAGCTGCGAGGGCATAATTGCCACGTTCTTGAGCTGTCCGAAAATGTCTGTGAACTGAAGTCTGATGAATTTGATGTCCTCGTCCTTAACGAGCTGAATGATGTCTTCCTTTGTGAATTTGGGCATTCTAAATACACTCCTTCTGATTTTGCAATTTTTATAAATTTTTCACAAAAGTTCGAGATGATACGAAAAAAGGGTAAAGTCCTCCCACTCCAGTCGGTGAGCGCCTTTGCCCAAGCAGTGCCTATTATAGCCTAACGTGTAT
>JAJQDF010000299.1 GCA_021202325.1 Clostridiales bacterium
CCGTCAACGGTATCTTTCTCCTTTGACCGCTTTCCGTACTTATCACCCTGGGTTACATCCTTAGGGCCATGGGAAAGCGAAGCTGCACCGCCGATACATCCGCATTTACAGGCCATGCCTTCCAAGAAGTTTCCTCCAAGCTTTCCGGCCTTGGCAAGTCTGAGTATCTTTGAAACAGTGTCCAGTCCGTCGGCAGCCATCGGCTGGAACTCAACATCAATGCCGGAATGCTCAACAACCTGTTTAACCGCCTCGGTAACACCGCCGCTTCTTGCAAAAAGTCTGCCATAGAAAGAAGCGTTGTCAAGAGCCTTATCCTCGCATTCCTCAAGGTTAATCTCCATGGCATCAAGCATAGCCGCCAGCTCCTCAAAGGTTATAACATAGTCAACGGCACCCTTGAGGTCTTCCTGTTTAATTTCCATTTTCTTAGCTGTACATGGACCGATGAATACAATTTTGACATTATCCTCCATGCTGCGTATAAGTCTAGCTGCCGCAATCATGGGAGATACCGTAGTTGAAACGTGTCCCATAAGATCCGGGAAAGCCTTTCTTACATATTCAACAAAGGCCGGGCAGCAGCTTGTTGTTTTCCACTTCATTTCCTCAACGGTATCGGCAAACTCGTGAGCCTCATGATAGGAAACTATGTCGGCACCAAGGGCGGCCTCAACGGCATGATAGAAACCTATTTTCTCTATTCCGGCTATAACCTGTTCAATTCTCGCATTTGTAAACTGAGATGATATGGCCGGAGCAATTATAGCATATACTTTATATTTTGTATTGTTTTCAGATTCCTTAATAAGCTTCAGTACGTCAAGTACATATGGCTTGTCCACAATGGCGCCAAAGGGGCACATATGTACACAGGCTCCGCAGGATACGCATTTGCTGTCGTCAATGATAGCTTTTTTATCCGAATCAATCTGTATTGCGCCGATTGCACAGGCACGTACACACGGACGCTTAACATCGCTTATGGCACTGTAAGGGCATGCATCATGGCATCTTCCGCACTCAATGCAGAGCTCCTGATTTATATAAGCATGATGGTCAACCACAAATATGGCATTTCTCGGGCAAACCTCTTGGCATTTATGAGCCAGACAGCCTCTGCACGCATCTGTTACCATAAAACGGTTCACAGGACACTCATCGCAGGCATCGTGAAGAATGTTTATTACGTTGTCTCCCGCAAGAGGCTCAATGGCGTTCTTTGCTCTCTGCTTAATAATATGTCTTTCCTTATATATACAGCAGCGTGTCATAGGCTTAGGTCCCGGAATAAGAGTTTCCGCTATGTCGTCAAGGGAATCCTCCAGTGTTCCGTTTATAAATCTCTTAGTAATTTCTTTGTTTACAAGATATTTTATGTACTGAACGTTGCTTTCAAATTTTTTGATATTCATTTAAGCTGCACCCCAATTATTTTAAATTTTTTGTCAAATGTATGTTACTTCTACGTCCTTACCCAGTTTTTCAAGCAGCTGGGTAAGCTCTTTAATTTGGTTTACTTTGAATATAAAGTCCATTTTAAAATCCAAATCCTGATGTGCCGGATTAATTGCCGCTCCCTGATAAATCTTAACTCCGTCGCATTCTTCTATGAGGAGTTTGGCTAACATAGAAGCCCCGTTATTTTCATGCAGCCTCTTCTCAAGCCTTGGATTATAATCAGGCTTTGTACACTCCCTTATTATGTCTATGGCCTTGGAGAGCGTTATTACCCCCTCTGTTACCAGCTCTACGCCATCAATGGCCGCTATCGGCGGAATGTCCATGGTCATAGTGTCCATGTCAAATTCCATTTCTTTATCAAGAAGTCTGGAAGCTATCTGGGCTGTGGTTCCGCCGCATATGGCAACCTTAGCACCCGAGCGCAGGACTTTACCGAAAACCTCCGTATCATTTTTCCTGTCTCTCGGCGGCCCGATAAAAAGATTTACTACCTCCTGCTCCTTTATCTTTATGGCAAGCACCGATGTGTCGTCCCCCGGCTCTCCCTCATAAAGGTCATTGCTGTATTCAAGGACATTTTTAACAACATCCTTTGTGGTAGCATCTATCTTGGACATATCCCTGAGATATTTGTTTACATTCACCCGCTCCCAGCCAAGGTCGAGGGAATGGCCGATTCCGGCATGAACAACGCCGTCGCTTACAACCACAAGCATTGTGTCCTTATCCAGCTTAAACCGGCTTTCATAAACCTTTTTGTCACCAAATATCCTAAGAGTCTTATCCAGCGGGATGTCCTCGCCGTTTCTGTGCAGGAACAGCTCCGGATTATCAAACTCGGCGGCATAGGCATCGCCGTTTCTATATATTTTTATAAGCGTAAATGTAGAGTAGGCCAAATGCCTCTGCTTGCAGACCGGAAGAGTATGCACAATAGTGTCTATGGTTTCCTCCAGTGTTGCCCCTTCTCTAAGCATTGTTATGGCAATTTTCGATGTCAGCGTCGAAAGTATGTTGGCCTTTACACCGCTTCCCAATCCGTCGGCAAGCACAAAAATTTTGCTGTCCTTAAGATTGACCTGCTGTATACAGTCCCCGCAGAGCTCCTCGTTATATTTTGTTAAGCTGTTGTGTGAAGCATCTATAAAATACACTTATTCACCCTCTTCGAGAACAACTTTCTTAAGCTTGTTAAGCGCTACCTTTGTTTCAGCCGTTGTTTCTCCCAGCAGTGATGCTATTTCCTGAGCTACCATCATCTGCCTGTCAATGACATTCTGGGCTACATCAACGGTATTAAGTCTGAGTTTTTCAAGCTCTGTACGTCTTCTTTCGGCCTCGGATCTATCCTGTATGGTGGCCATAACCAAGCCTTCATCCTCCATGTATATTACATTCATAAGGCCTGCATAGCCGAACCTGTCTATGAAAATCTTTTTGCCTACAGTATCGGTTTTTGTCTCAACTGCATTTCTGAAATATCTTTCCGCAATAAATTCCGATATAGGATGACCTGCAACCTCGCTGCTCTTCATTTTTATGATTTTTTCAAAGGCAGGATTTATGCGCACTATTTTATATCCCAGGTCAGTCATTATTATTGAGTTTCTGGCGGCCGTGAATATTGCGCTTGTCATGGATTCGGCCTTTTTCTTCATATAGGGCATACACATATCTTCCTGCGCCATTCCGTCAAGAACAGCTATGGCCTTCTTACGGCATGAATCATATCCGCAGGCTCCGCAGTCCAGTTCATCGGCTCGGGTGTTTTTACCCATTTTTTTAAGCACTTCTTTAATTTGTTTTTCAGAATATTTCTTGCTCACAATTGCCTTTTCGTCGAACTTAACTGACAGGTCAATGCCGTCCCAGTTCATCTCGTCCTCAAGGTAGGCAATGCCCATAACTCTCTTTCTTTCCTCAACGTGCTGTCTTAACTTCTGCAGGCTGAGGAACATATTCGTCATTTCCCTGTTTCCGTGCATAAACGGTCCATTAAGGCATGAACCGTGGCATATGCCCATATCAGCCAGTGTACGGTCAAGTATTCCGTCCTTCATGGCATCGAGCATTTCTTTGGTCTTGTCCGTTCCGTCCAAAGTAACAACGCTGTAGCCAAGGCTTTCGGCCTTAACCGCCAGTATATCGCACATTTCGCCCGGCATGGCGTAGCTCTGCTTCTCATTTTCCGCCATAACATCAGGCATTTCCGGCTCAAGCTTTGTATAGTCTATGAATCTGACCTTCATAAGCCTTATGGCTTCCGCAAAGCTAATGGCCGCATCAAGTCCCGTTTCCGTTGTAAAAGCAGACTCATGGCGTCTGCTGAGACATTGTCCTATGTAAACGGTATACATATCCGGATCATCTCTCTTGACGTGCTTAGCAAGGGCACATGAGGGCGAAACTACCGGTATCAGATACTGTACAAGCTCCGGATAATATTTTCCCACATAAAGATATTCCGACGGACAGCTGGCAGTAATCATATATTTTTGGTTCTTATGCTCATCAATATATTTCATCTGTTCATCCGCTACTTTAAAAGCTGCGGCAGCTGTTTCCTGAATAGTGGAAAAACCAAGCTTTCTAAGTCCCGCAACAAATCTTTCCGGCTCGTCAAACATGGCAAGATAAGCCGAATCAATCAGCGCCGCCATCCTTTCGCCTCTTTCCAGTCTTCCGGAAATATTGGCGTAATCGTTATCGGCGTTTCTAACGTGCTTGGGACAGACAACAAAGCATTGTCCGCAGGCAATGCACTTATCTATATCTATTACAGCCTTTCCGCTCTCAAAACGAATTGCTTTTACCGGACAGTGTCTTATGCACTTATAGCAGGTTTTACAGTTATCGCTTGCCAGCTCAAACATCTTTATCATCAGAGTGTCTCCTTTATAACCGTTTCATAAAATTCCTCTGTTGTTGCCGGCTGAAGCGAATATATATTGTCATCATATGCTACAGAAACCGCTCCCTCGCAGTTCCCAAGGCAGAATGAAGCTTTAACACTTAACTTATCTTCGTTGCCGTCCTTTTCGATTGCCTTTTTCAAAATATTTATAATTTCATAGGAACCCTTTAAATGACATGCACTTCCGATACATACCTTTACAGTCTTCATTGAAAAACCTCCTGTCTATTTTATGCCCGTAGGGGCTTATTAAACCAAAACTTTTTATTACCCTATATTATATCAAATATGCCATACTTGTCAAAGGTTTGGAGGCAGTTTAAATTTAGAAATTAAGAAATCAAAAT
>JAJQDF010000097.1 GCA_021202325.1 Clostridiales bacterium
GCTACAGCTTATACCGGTTCAGTTGAAGTTGAATCTGAAGGAGTCAAAACCTTTGTTGAAGATGGCACAAATCCTCTCGAAATCAAAAATATTACAATTACAGAATTAAGAGAAGATGTACTTGCAAAAAATGATACTATTACTCTTAAACTTAATGGCAACTGGGAGTATGTTGATACTGAGAATGATAATGATAATGATAATGATATAGTAATATCTTTCCTCAATAGCTCTGCGACAGCAGAAGTAACTAGCATTGATGATGATGAAATAGTAATTACAATAACTGCTGTTGACAATAACAATGTAAAATTGGAAGATATGACCATAAGCGGCATTCAGCTTAAAGCTACAAAGAAATGCTCAGCTGGTGATCAGGCTACAATTACAGTTAAGAGCTCTGCTTTCTCATCAGTTAAACTTATAGTAGCTAAGATGGTTGAAGAAGCTGTAACATACACAGTAGAAGACGATGACCTTCCTGTAATTTGGGCAGGTAAAGATTATGCTTTAGATGATGATGACACTAATACTCTTGAAGTATATGTAGAAGAAAACACAGGCGATATCCTTAACACATCAAGAAAAGCTACATTTACATTCCCTGACGGAATTGAAGTAGTATCTATCGATATAGACTTAGATGATGTTGAAGCTGACTTTAAGTGGGAAATTGATGAAAACGTTGTAACAATATGGAACTATTCATCAGGTACTACCGAATCAACTGATGAAACAGACTTTGGAATTAAATTCCTTATTAACGCAGCTCCTTCATACGAAGGCGATGTAGACGTTACACTCGGCGGAGAATTCGATGACGTCGAATTCACAGTAGCAACAGTTCAGGCTCCTTACATAGTAGAAGCTAAGACAAGCGAAGTACTTATTGACTACAGATATGTACCTGTAAACGAAATCGTCATCACAGAGGCTGAGGAAGGAATCCTTGCAGAAGGCGATGTAATTATCCTCGGTGTTGAAAAGATGGATTTTGAAGATGCTGGAACATATGAAGTAACAGAAGGCGATATTGAAGTTGACGTTTCAATCGATGAAAGTCCTGATTTTGATGAAGTAGATAGTGGTAACTATACATATCTTCTTATAGAGGTAACAGATGAATCAACAGAAGCTTCAACAATTACAATCAGCGGACTTGAGCTTTATCTCGATAGAACCCTCCCTGTAGGTGGATATGCTCTTAAGAACATTGGTGCTTGGGACGTTAAGACTGACAGCATAGATGTAGATGATATTAGTAAAGTTGAAGACTACAAAGATGAGGTAACTGCTTGCAATATTCTTTGGCAAAACTCAACATCAAATAGCGACATTTATGATGCTGATGAAGTTACAAGTACAGATGCCACTTATACTAAATCTATAACTGTAGAAGCTGACGGTATGTTCAAATATAGTGCATTAACAGCTAACGACAGCTACGTAGAAGTTGTTACAGCTGCCCGTGACTAGGACGACTCCACAACAAGCAGAAAGATTGTCATCACAATCGGTGCTACAACAATGTCAGTTGGAACAGAGACCGTTACACTTGATGCTCCCGCTTACATCAATAGCGAAGACTACACAATGCTTCCTGTAAGAGCAATCTCAGAGGCATTTGGTGCAACAGTTACATGGGACGACGCTTCTAGGACAGTTACAGTACTTAGCGGCCAGAGAATCATCTCTATGACAATCGGTTCTAAGACAATGTATATCAATGGTACTCCTGTAGCAATGAATACAGCTGCCGAAATCACAAACGACAGAACATTCATCCCTGTAAGAGACCTTGCTAACTCACTTGGAATCAGTGCAATTGATTGGAACGAGGCTTCGGCTACAGTAACACTTAACTAAGAGATTAGTTAACATAATTTTGGCCTCCGGGAAACCGGAGGTATTTTTATGAGCGTAAAAATGACGAGAGCCTTCGGGCTTTCCGTTATTTGCGGTTTTGGCTGCGACCATTAAGGGGCCTTTTTAAATCCAAAAAATGCCGTTGACAATATCAACGGCCGGATTTATAATAGATGTATGAAAAGGATTGCCGCTTTTGGGATGGCGGCCAGTCCGGAAAAATTTGGTTCTGACCGTCTAATATCAAAAGTTAGGCGGTCGTTGTTATCTATATAGTGTAATCACTAAGTTGATAACGCTAATGATAAGTGACGCAATCTGGATCACTTCCCAGACTGTTAAACGTCTAAATCTTATTTTCATCAGCATCACCCCCTTATGTAGAGAGTGACCAACCGCCAAACGGCAATCCTGCGGAATACCCGCAAAGCCATCATAACATATTTCGACAGCGAATTCAACATTTTCCAACCTATTTTTTGCCGTTTAACGGCTTATTTTTGTGTATGGGCTTATTTGCGGCTTATTTGGGCTATACAGCGATGAAATGCGCAAAATGATGGGGAAATATCAATCTCAACGTTTTCCTTTGCTACAAGGCATTTATAATGGCTTTTAGGTATGCTTTTAGTATGATGCAGTCAAAAATTAGTGTTCACTCAGATTTTTGATTATATCTATAGTTGCCGCACAACGTTTTAAATACCATAGACAGGTAAAAAAGCACTAAGAGTTTCTTGGCCTTTTTTCTTTCATATGAGTAAATTTCAAATAGATTTTCCGATATATTAACATATTTAACACGACGAAGGAAATCACTTTTCTTGGTAATCTTGTCAAATTTTTAATACCATATATTCATCGGAGAGAAGGCAAACAGAAGCTAAGATCTCATGACGAAAGCCAGCAGGCATTGGATGCATTTATACTGTTCAGCGTTTGTTATAATGATATATAAGTTTGTCATAATTCACCGTGTTATACATTTATGGCTACCCGCAACAAAAAATCCACCGATTTCTCAGTGGATTCTTTTAATTTCAGCTATTGTATGTCAAATATGTAAATCCGGTATATTCAGTATAGTCAAAGGACACTGTTTGTGTTTCCTCGTCCCACTCAATATCGTCGATTCCAAACATTTTAGCTATGTCACGAAGCGGAACAAAAGTCCTTCCATTGCTAATCTCGGGAGCGGCTGACAGCGGCACGGCATAGCCGTTAACCATCATACGTTTATCACCTATGCGAAGAAAAAGCGTATCATCGCCAAGCTCTATTGTTACAGTTTTTTCAGCACCGTTCCAGTAAACATCTGCCCCAAATATCTCCGATATTGCCCTCAGAGGAAGTTTTGTTACATCATTTGAAATGTAAGCCGGCATATCAAGTTCAAGCTCCTCACCGCCGATATAAATGGTTTTTGAGCCAATTGGAATGATTACTTTGTCAACCTCAGGCTCTGCCTCTTCGATCGTTTCCTCGTCGTCCTCATCTTCATCATCATCGTCAGTTTTCACAATATATTTGATGTCTCTGTTGTCCTTAAGCGAAACCGTTACGTCGCCGTAATCGTTGGCATGCGCTGTAAACATTATCTGACAGTAATCATCAATCATGTCTTCAGGAATTGTCAGCTTAACCGTGTCTTCATCGTCAGGAATAATTCCGAAGCCATCAATCGAACCATCCGCCAATCCTTCGGCTATTTCCTCCCTGTCCAATTCCTTTTTAGAATCGGTGACATAAACCGGAAGATAATTTCCGTCCTTATCAACAGCAAATTCACCGTTATTCAGCGTCAGTTTAATTGTCGCAGTATTTTTAATAAGGCCATAGCCGGTTGATTCAAGTTCAATATACGTGTTAAAAGGAGTTTCTGTGCCGTAAACACGCCGGTCGCCGTAGATTTTAACTTTTACCGCAGCCATAGCGTTTACAGGAACCATAGCGGCAATCAAAACGGCCGAAATACCAAGCGTTAACTTTTGTTTTAATCTCATAAACATCACCTCATCCATAGTATATCAGATTATGTTGAAAAATGAAACATTTAGTTAAGCGTAACTGTCAAAGTTTCTTCATCCCACTCAACATTTGTTATGCCAAGTGCATTTGCCAAATCACGAACCGGCACAAAAGTTCTGCCGTTGGAAATTTCCGGAGCGGTATTCATCTGAACCGGAGTGCCGTTAACATACATTGTTTTTTCTCCAATTGTCATCGAAATTATTCGCTCGCCGCTGAAAATTGAAACCGACCGACTTTCTTCATCCCAGCTGACTGTTGCGCCCAATGCCTCGGCAATGGCTCTGACCGGAAGCATTGTATAGCTGTCTGCGTTAATATATGCCGGAGCATCAAGGTTAATTGTGTCTGAGCCGGCACTCATCTGTTCTGAACCAATGGTTGCCGTTACAGTTCTGAGCAAAGTTGAATCATCCTGATCCCTTGGAGCTGTCACTACCTGAACATATTCAGAGTCAACAACAAGCGGTTCATACTCAAAAACGCCGTTTTGGTCGTACTCATCCTCATCGGTGGAAGTGTTTTCCCAAATTCCTGTGCCGGTATAAATGTTTTCCAGCGCATAACTGCCCGATGCAAGGGTTCTGTCAAGATAAAGAGTAAGGCCGCTGACAACAATTTTAGATGCCTCAGTTGATTCATCCTCAATGGTTATTACGAGGTACGAACATTGGTCGGAAAGTGTTTTCTCCATTTGCAAAACCTTTTCGCTATCCTCAAAAATTTTAAGAAGACCATCCTTATCGGTCAATTC
>JAJQDF010000312.1 GCA_021202325.1 Clostridiales bacterium
TACTAATAATGTAGAATTGTAATCTGTAACAGCAACGGGAAACGGCGGTGATTTTTTGTATAATAATAAAAATAACTTGACAAATAAGGCAACTCGCCGTTATACTTGCACGACACGATACGACACGACACGACACGCACGGCTAATTGTGCCTATTTGTGCTGTGCAAAATTTAATACTGAACTAGAAGAGTGCATAAGCTCATGGTAATTCATGACTTTTATGCACTTTTTTACGTGGCTGATTTATCAGCTAGGTGCGTTAGCACTTTATGACATTTAGAGGTATTACAAATGAATTTGAAAGAAAAAAATATAAGCCTGCAAATGGCAGAAGGAGGGGATTTGTCTGAATATCCGGTATAACAAAGGCACTCGGAGCAACAGCCTGACGGACGACAAGGTCCCCTATGGCGCCATACATCCCTATGAGATTTTGGCGGTGGCCGTTTTCCTGCTGTATTTGCCGATTTCAACACGCAGTGGGGACGATGGCTGGTTCTATACGGTATTTCACTATTACTATAAGGCAGACCTGACGGGATTTTTGGCGTTCCGCTATGAAACATGGTCAACCCGATTACTTCTGGAGGCTGTGACTCTGTTTTTGATTGATTTTCCTGTGGTGTTCCGACTGTCCATGCCGCTGTGGACCGTGGCTATCGCCTTTGCAGTGGATCGGATTGCTGGGGGACTGAGCCGGGAAAACCAATGTATGCTTTGCCTAGCACTTTTGCTGATTTCTCCGCTGCCATTCAGTCAGGTAGGCTATGTCTGCTCTACGGTGAACTATTGGTTCACACTGGCCTGTTTTTTGTGGGCAATAGAGCCGGTGATTCAGAGCCTGAGGGGAAAGCCTGTAGCATTGTGGCGGAAACTTTTGGCACTGTTGCTTATGGTTGTGGCCTGCAACATGGAGTATTATTGCCCGCCGGCACTGGTGGCAACATTGGTTCTGGTCGGAATTTGCATTAAGAAGCGGAAAAACCCTGCATTACCATTATTGCTTGCGGCCATTGTACTGGCATCAGCTCTTTATTCGGTAAACGCACCGACAAGCACTGCTGAGGCATATGCCTTGGACGAGACGATGTTCCCCGGCTATGAGACGCTGTCCGCCATGCAAAAACTCCAAGTGGGCTTTGTAAGCACCGCCGGTGCCCTGTCCACCTATAAGGGCGGATTCAGCATACTGATTCCGGCTTTGACATTGGGGGCAATGCTGGCACTGCTGGGCTGGGAAAGAGAAGGACGGAAATGGCGTTTAGTATACTTCATTCCCGTGGTCATTCCTCTTGTGACCGGCTGTGTGGCACGCTTCTGCCCGACTGATAGCCTTTGGGCAACACTGTTTTGGGATGCGGACGGCGGCTGGCAGTGGAACCACCCTGCGGCTATGGTTCTGGCTTTACTGTACTTTGGTTCGCTGTTTGTCAGCCTATGGCGGCTGCGGCGAAGCCTTGCTCTCTGGATGGTTTTGGCTTTGGGATGCCGAACGGTGATGGGCTTTTCACGCTCCGTATTTGCCAGCGGACTGCGAACGTTTACACCATTTACATTGGTCATGGCCGTTGCCTGCGGACTTTTGGCGGATTTGGCACAGCATAGGCGTTTGGCATGGGTAATATTATGCTGCGGAGCCGGCGCCACTATTCTGCAATTTGGAATATACTTGCTCACGGAAGCAGCTGTGGGCTGAAATGATAATAAGAAGAAAGAAGTAAAATATATGAAACAAAAACTTTTAGGGTGCTTGCGGCCACGGTTGGCACTGCTGTTGGCGGCGGTGTTAATAGCAGCAATGGTGCCGAGTCTTTCACTGACTGCGGCAGCATCACCTACGAGTCAGTGGGAGAAACGTACCGATGTAAAGGATAAAACTTTTGATGAAAAAGGAACCTCTGTGGATTCGTATACCTACTACGACTCCGATGGAAATGCGGAAACTGTGGAGGTGGATTCCACTGCCGACGTTGGATCTAAAGAAAACCCTATCTCCATTTCCTCTGAGGCAGACCTGATTCTCTTTGGACAGCAGACAAGTGGAACCTCTGGAAAATATTATATTCTTGACAAAAACGGCGGTGAATATGACATGGATGGGGATAACTACTCCATGCTGCCGCTGTTTGCTACTAAAATACCTTCCGGTTCACCTAATATGGCTAGCGTGGAATATTTTAAGGGTATTCTGATTGGAAATAATGCAACTATTGATAATGTGTATATTCGAGGAACAACCGGTGACTGGCTTATAACAAATCCGGGCTTGTTCGGAAACCTGTATGGAGAGAGTAAGAACAAACCATGTCAGATAATGGATCTTACTGTTAAGCTTAAAATTGGAGATGTAGCATCTGAATATTATACATATGTCGGAGGATTGGCTGCCGAAGCATATGGAGTGGTTAGCTTGAGCAATGTGACAGTAAATGTTACGGTTGGCGATGGCGGAATGAATAACACTTATGTGGACGGCTTAATCGGTTATACAGCAAACTCTGCTTCTACCTTGAATATTGGTGATTGTAATGTTAAATCGAGCGTTAGCGCTGATGCCACAATTGGATATTATGGAGGTCTCATAGGAAGTATTCAGGGGCAAGCCTCAGCAACAATCACAGACTGTGTTGTGACAGCGAATAATATAGAAGCGACTTACTATGCCGGTGGCCTGGTAGCATATGTATATAATAGTACTATAAACGCAGAAGATTGTAAGGTTACTGCAAACAATGGTATTGAGGTTACTGATTCGAGTTATGGTTATGCCGGAACACTGCTGGGTTATGTGTACGAGGCAGTGGCAACATTTACGGACTGCGCCGTTGATACAGTGTTTACTAAAAACTCAAGTGATGTTTACTGGCCGAAAGCTGCGGTAGGATATAATGATTCATCTACTATTACCTACTCCGATGAAGATAGCGTTTCTACCTTACGATTGGGAAGTAGTGATGTGTATGTAGCACTGATAAACGGTACGAAGTTGACTTCGGTGGTAGACGGCATAACTGCTGAGGTTGAGGCTAGCGGCAACAGCACAACCGGCTCTGCTACAGTAGATTCGGACGGAAGTGTTACACTTAACGTATGTGCCGGAACTAAAACATATAACCTTTCCGGCGAAGGCATAATATATCTTGAAGACAACACAGATGAGGATCTTGCGGCATATTGGGTAACTTTGGACACAAATTCTACATTCTCATGTGATGGTTTGTCCGCCGGTGATAGTATCAATCTGTTGAAAGTATACACTGTCAGTTTTGATAGCCAAGGCGGCAGTGATGTAGATAATCAGACTGTGGCTTCAGGTGATAAGGTCACTGAGCCGACTGCTCCGACAAAGTCAGGCTACGAGTTCAAGGGCTGGTATATTAATGATGAGTTCACAACCGAGTGGGACTTTTCAGGTACTGTTACAAAAAATATGACACTCTATGCTAAGTTTACTCTTATCGTGACAATTACAACTGAACCGGAGGCGATTTCGGGACTTACCTATACGGGTTCAGCGCAGGAGCTTGTCACTGCCGGAGAAGCAGACGGCGGTACGATGTATTACAGTCTGACCGGTGATGATGACGATTGGAGTACTGATATTCCGGAGGGAACGGATGTAGGCGAATACATAGTTTACTATAAGGCAGTTGACAGCTACGGCAATAGCACTGAAGTAGGACAGGTAACAGTAGAAATTGCCGAGGCTTCATCCTCATCATCTTCGTCTTCGTCCCACAGTGGAAGCTCGCACAGCTTATCACAGACAACATCGTCAAGCAGTACCACGACAGACACGGCAGACACAGCTACGACGGATACAACTACAACCGATACGACTACGGACACAACCGATACTGATTATGTAATAGGCGGAGACGGAGGTACCGGAGCAAGCTCCGGTTCGGCCGCTGAAACATTTACCGATGTGGCTGAAACTAACCAGTATGTCGATGCCATTGATTATGTTGTAAACAGCGGCCTTATGGCAGGCACAAGCAGTACGACATTCGAGCCTGAGACTTCACTTACACGAGGTATGATTGTAACAATACTTCACCGTTTGGAGGGCGAGCCTGAAAGCGACGCTGACCACGGTTTCAACGATGTTGAGGATAGCGCATGGTACGCCACAGCAGTTGTTTGGGCGGCAGAGAACGGCGTTGTAGAAGGCTATGGCGATGGCAGCTTTGGTCCCGATGATGCAATCACAAGGGAGCAGTTGGCGGCGATACTTTATCGCTATGCCGAATATAAGGGATATGATGTTTCTGCGATGGCAAGCCTTGCAGGATATATCGATGCCGACGATATTGGCGATTGGGCACGAAGTGCTATGGAATGGGCAAATGCCGAGGCATTGCTGGATGTTAAGGGATTCTCGTATATTGTTCCTCAGGGTGAGGCAAGCCGTGCAGAAACGGCTTCAACGCTGATGACATTTGTAGAGAATATAGCGAAATAAAGTTATGTAAATTAAAGCGGAGCCTTAATCGGTTCCGCTTTTTGTATAGTCTGAAATTGTGCGTGAGTAGGAAAACGAAGTTTTCCGAGGAAGGGTGCAGGGATAATATCCCTGCCGGAGTTTGAGGCAGAGCCTCAAGGTCTT
>JAJQDF010000288.1 GCA_021202325.1 Clostridiales bacterium
AAACTTTATTAAAATTTTATATTGGCCGTCATAACTTATGGCTATAATTAGTTACCGAGCATAATATTAAGGATTTCTACATCGGTGGACTTCATTCCGTCCTTACCCATACGGCCGATATTACTGATGGTTCCCTCAATATCATCGCCTACAAGGCCTTCGCCGCTTCCGTAAATGTGACCGTCCTTAGCCATAGCATAGGCCATCATTCCGGTCTCAACGGAAGATGCTATCTTTCCGGCACAGGAACTCTTTGCTCCGTCGCAAACCATGCCTCCAATGGTACATATTGAGTTTATTATCGTACCGCAGATAACCTCATAGGAACTATGGTCAAGATAAGCTATTCCGCATGCAGCACCGCAACCTGCACTGGTTGCGCCGCAATATGCCGACAGGTCTCCTATATATCTCTTTTGATGCAGTGATATAAGGTTGGAAACAACAAGCGCTCTGTAAAGCTCCTCGGCGGAGCAGCCTTTTTCCTCGGCATATACTATGACAGGAATAGATACAGTAAGTCCCTGGTTTCCGCTTCCGGAATTAATAACAACCGGCAGTGCGCATCCGCTCATACGGGCATCGCTTCCTGCGGCAGCCATGGCTTTTGCTTTTACTCTTACATCATTAACATCGTTGTACTTAAGTATGGTTCTGCCGACCTGGGCTCCGAATTCCTCTTTGAGTCCTTCGTCGCAAATAGCCCTATTGGTATCAATTTGTCTTTTGATTATGGGCTCAATGTCTTCTATTGCTACTTCATCGGCAAATACAAGTATGTCCTTCACATTGAGCTTACTTTTGTCTATTTTCTTTTCACCCTGAGCTTCATCATCCTTGGAGAATACAACCTCGCCGTTTTTCTCAATCCTAACAACGTTGGTGTGGAACGTCCTAATCTCCACCAAAGCCGATTCGTCGCCGGCTACAGCCTTAATGATAATATCAAGATTTTCCTTGCCTTCAATAAGTCCGCATTTGCAGAAGCCATGAGCTACCAATTCTTTTGTTTTTTCAATGTCCTCTTTTGTAACAGAATTCAATACTTCAAGCTTTTTGTCTGCTGCGCCGCCTACTACGCCAAGCACAGCCGCAACATCTATTCCCTTGAGTCCGCCCGAATTGGGAACGGTGACGCCCTTAACGTTTTTAATAATGTTTCCGCTGCAGTCAACCGTTATTGATTCAGGCATTTTTCCAAGGGCCTCACGAACCTTTGCCGCGGCGTATGCTATCGCAATAGGCTCAGTACAGCCCAACGCCGGTATAAGTTCGCTTGAGAGGATTTGAAGATAATTCTCATAGAGTCCTCTATCCATTAAGCGCCCCTCCTAACGATATTATCAATAACTCTTGTAAATAGCTTCTAATATGAGCTTTCCTACTACAGAACCGACGTCAAGTGTTCCTATGCTCTTCTCAGCATAGTAAGCGGCTCTTCCGTGTACCGAACGCATATTTTTTGTATTTTCGCTTCCCTGGGCAGCTGCCTCAGCAGCGGCCTTCAAAGCCTCAACCTTGTCTTTGTCCTTATTGGCCTTCAGAGCCTCAATAGCAGGATGAAGAGAATCAAGTATAGTCTTTTCACCGGGCTTTGATTTAGCCTTCTCCATTATCTTGTTAAGGCCGGCATCAAGGGCATCGATACATTCCTCAAAGCTTGCATCTTCTTTGCCTTTGAGAGCCTTTGCCATTCCCATGAATCCGAATGAAGTTATGGTTCCAAGGGACGAAGGTGCGGCTTCATTGAACACAGAACCGCATTTCATAAGAAGCTTTCCAAGGTCTCTTTCCTCTGCTTCGTTCACATAATTCTTAACAGCTTCATAACCGGAAGCCATAGATATTCCAAGGTCGCCGTCGCCGTTTTGCTGGTCAAGAGACACAAGGTAATCTCTGTTTTCAGTCATAATATCACTGATTCCGGAAATAATCTTTTTCAAAGATTCGTAATTCATATGCCGCCCTCCTTATTTATTGAGATTTGTATAGAAAGGAGTAGCCGCAGGGCTTACAAGAAGCTCTTTAAGCTCACTGTCAAGCTTGAATATTGTGATTGAAAGTCCGGCCATTTCCATTGAAGTAGCATACTCGCCGATATGAGGCATAACAACCGTAACACCCATATCCTTAAGCATCAGTGCTACCTTGCGGTAAACGATGAGAAGCTCTTCGAGAGGTGTGGCTCCAAGGCCGTTAATAAGAACTGAAACCTCGTCGTCCTCTGCCAAAGGCATTTCATCTGTAATCTTACCGACTACAAGCTCAGCTATTTCGTCAGCTGTCATCATGTCTCTTACTTCGATACCGGGCTCACCGTGTATTCCCATACCAACTTCAATCTTATCCTCGTCAATTGAGAATGTAGGTTTGCCAACCTCGGGAACAATACAAGGCGTTGTGGCAACACCCATTGTCTTGATATTGGCAAGAGCCTTTTCTGTAACCGCAACAACCTCATCAAGTGACATCATCTTCTCAGCTGCAGCTCCGGCAATCTTATAAGCATATAACAATCCGGCAACGCCGCGGCGTTTGTCTGCGTTTTCAACAGGGCTTGAAGCTATGTCGTCACGAACACGGATCTGTGCTGTTGTAACATCGTCGAACTCTGCTGTTTCGCAGGCCATTTCGAAGTTCATTGTGTCTCCGCCATAGTTTCCGTAGAGGCAGAGAACTCCGCTGCCGTAATCACAGGCCTTTATCATTTCTGCCATTTTATTTGCCGAAGGAGAAGCGAATACGTTACCAATAGCGCATCCGTCAATAAGTCCCTGGCCTACATATCCGAGGAATGTGGGAAGATGTCCGCTTCCTCCGGCTGTTACAATTCCAACCTTTCCTTCTTTAACAGGCTGATTTGTAAGGAGAACCCTTTTATCACCATTTAACAATTTTACTTTGTCGCCGTATGCAAGGATAATGCCTTCTACGGTTTCATCAACAAAGTTTTCCGGCTTATTGATTATTTTTTTCATGGCTTTCCTCCTAAATTAATTTGTTTGTTAGCTGCAATACAGCTGCCTAATATAAATTATTTTTTCTTCTTGAAGCAAACCTCGCAAACGTCGTCGCCGTTGGCAATTGTTTTTCCAAGATGGAAATCATAGCCCATAGCCTTAGCTATGTTTCTGTCACCGTCCATAGCGATGTCGCAGAGCTTAGCGCATGTTTCATCATCGAAGCCCTGTTTCTGCCAAGCTGCAAGAAGAGGACAGTAGTGGAATTCTATATCAAGTTCCTCTCCGTCGCTTTTAACAACGTCCATCTCGAATGTCTTAAGTCCAAGCTCAGGAAGAAATACTTTCTCAAAGTTTCTTACATCTGAAGGATCATCAACCTGTGCGGCATAGTTTGAACCGTGGAAAGCGCCTGTCTTAGAAACAGCTTCTCTGATAACACCCTCTATTGGAAGTCCTGCTTTTACGCCCTCTACATATGTAAGTCCTGTCCATGTAGCTCTATGCTCAATGGCATTTCTGTTGATATTGATTTTCTCCTCATTGATTGTTGCATTGTTTTTAATTTTTGACATTGTGGTTTTCCTCCCTTTAAAATTATAAAAATATTTTTAGTCGACTTTCTTTTTGTCGAATCTAATCTGACAAACGTCATGTCCCTGGGCGATTGTTTTACCAAGGGTAAATTTAAATGCGCTGAATGTCTCGCCGATAGCCCTGTCACCCTCCATGGCTATCTTGCAGAGCCTATCCATCTCTTCCGGTGTTCTGCCCTGCTTAATCCATTCGGCAACATAAGGGCAGTAATGGAAATCGATATAAAGCTTTTCCTCATCGCTGGCAACTGTCTCCATCTCATATATATCTGTATGGTGTCCTGTACCGAAGTATTTTGAGAATTCTACCATATCTGTGGGATCTTCCATCTGGGCATACATGTCCTTGCCTATGTCCTGGCCGTATTTATATACGGCCTTCCATGCAAATTCATCGTCTAGTCCTCTTGCCTTAACCTCGTCTATCATATAGCTCATGGTTGAAGCACGTCTGGCACAAATATCTCTTAATCCGTTTACAACGGGATTGACAATTTTGGGTTCATTTTTATATTCCATGTTTATCCCTCCGTAAAATTATTCAAGTCCTCCAAAGTAAGCATCTACTACTCTGGGATCGGTTATAAGCTTCTTGGCATCGTCTGTTAATACAATCTTTCCTGTCTCAAGAACATAGCCTCTGTCTGAAATGCTCAGTGCCATTTTGGCGTTCTGCTCAACAAGAAGTATTGTTGTTCCCATTTTTCTGATTCTTAAAATCAGGCGGAAAATGTCCTCAACAACGATAGGCGCAAGACCGAGTGAAGGCTCGTCAAGCATGAGAAGCTTAGGCTTTGACATAAGTGCTCTTGCAACCGCAAGCATCTGCTGTTCACCGCCCGAAAGAGTACCGGCTACCTGCTTTTCCCTTTCCTTAAGTCTGGGGAAAAGGACATAGGCCTGGTCTACACCCTCTTTTACATATTTTTTATCTATAGAATATGCCCCCATTTCCAGGTTTTCATAGACAGTCATA
>JAJQDF010000257.1 GCA_021202325.1 Clostridiales bacterium
GAAATATACATACGAAGGAGGAATATTATGAGCGAATTTCAAAAATTTATACACTTTGCAATCACTGCAAAAAACACAGAAGAAACTGACAAAATTATTAACGAACTTATTGACAACGAAAACATAACAGAGATAGTTGGCGACGACAACGAAATTATTAAAACAACATCATATCCACAGCCTAAAATATATATTGAGCACGTCAATATTGAGGCAGAGAAAATATTTAGGCTGCTGATGAAACTCGGTCTAATGCCCAACCATATCGGATTCCATTACACTGTTACGGCAATAGGAATTAGGGCTTCAATAGACGGCGCACATTTTTACGTAACTAAAGATGTTTATCAATATCTTGCCAAAAGATTCCGCGCTACACCTGCCCGTATAGAGCGATGCATTCGCAAAAGCATTGAATTTGCATGGGCAAACGGCGGGGCAAAAGCTTTTGATGAAATATTGGGCTTAGATTTTGCAAAAAGACCCACCAACGCCCAGTTTATAACAATTGTAGCCGAGTACATAAAGGAAAACCGTGATACGTATTATTCTCCCGTTCCCGATAAAATGGGTATTAAGTCTGGCAAAAAATAAGGCGGTAATTACGGTAATTCGCAGCCCAGGGCATCAGATTTATACTTTGCCGCTAGTGGGCATATGAGTTTTTAGCTTTACATCAAACTAATATAATTAATCATATTACATCCTTTCCACTACGGAAGGTCTGTCGGTTCAAGCAATTGAGCTAGATGGGCCTTCTGCTTTTTTAATCAGTTAGGCCTGCTCAAAACGTAGGTTTTATTTGCGATACCGTTTTATGATATTAACCATACTGTGACCAATATAAACTTGGATTGTATCAGAGCACTCTCTGGTTACAAGGAAGGCTTAGGATGATTTTGCCATTTAGCATCTTGTTGGGGGAAGTTGGCCAAAGTCAATCTAACATGCCCCAAAAAGCCTCTTAAAATCGTCTGGTTCGAACCAAAGCATTATAGTAATATTTTAACCTTCTCACGATTATATGTATTAAAATCGTGCTTTAAATGCGCATACTAAGGGTAGCTCTTCCGGTAACACAATGCAATAGGATCTACCCATCCTAATGTTATTAAAAGCAAGGTGCACCCTGAATATGTATTGAAGGATATATAACATACCAAAAATGTATTCAAAATGGGTTCTGGTAAAAATATGGATATTGATTGTATGGCGCTCAGGTATGGCACGATCGTAAAATCTATATTGCACTGTCTGTTTTTCGATTGTATTTAGCACATTACTTATCAGTTCAAATTTGCTTGCTATACTCCGGAAAGTATATAATGCCTTTAAAAGCCATTTAAAGCGTCCTATAGCAAAGGAAAGTGTTAAGGTTGAGCAATCCCCTCACCCTACGCAGTTTATCACCGCACAGTCCAAATAAAGCACAAATAAGCCTATACACAAAATAACGGAAAGCCTGTCGCCAGACTTTCCGCATTTTTATCGTATGATACGATTATGTTGGGGCCTTAATAATATGTTTTAAATTAGTTTAATGTTACTGTAGCTGAAGCTTCATTCCAGTCAATCGCACTAATGCCAAGGGCATTTGCAAGGTCTCTTACAGGGATGAATGTTCTGTCTGATGTGATCTCAGCAGCTGTATTCATAGCTACAGGAGTACCATTGATATACATTGTCTTAGAACCGATTGTCATGGAAATGATTCTCTGGCCGCTAAGTACTGTAACTGTCTTGGAAGCGTCGTCCCAAGTAACTGTAGCACCAAATGCCTCAGAAATAGCTCTTACAGGAAGCATTGTGTAATCTTCGCTATTGATGTAAGCGGGAGCATCAAGTGTTATAGTCTCTGTTCCAACTGTCATTGTTGTAGCGCCGATTGTGATAATGATCTTTCTTGATGTTGTAGAGTCATCCTGGTCACGAGCAGCTGTAACAACTTCTACATAGCTGTCATTGATTGTTACTTCGTCATATTCGAAGATACCGTTGAAGTCATAACCATAATCAGCATCATCTTCATCATCCTGATCATCGTCTACCATAGAATCTAATTCAAAGTAATAACCGAAGGTATTTTCCGCATAATGATCGTCCTGATCATCTCTATCCCCTTCAATCTGATGTGAGTTCTCCCAAAGGATATTGTCAGCTTGGATGTTCTCAAGAGCATATCCGCCTACAGGAAGAGTTCTGTCAAGGTAAAGCTCAAGTCCGCTGATTGTAATTGTTGATGCTTCTGTTGATTCATCAGTAATTTCAATTACAAGCTGTGCTCTAGTATCTCCATCATTAATTGTAACATCAACTTCGATGTCTCCTTCTGTTACTTCATATGTTCCGGCATCTTCAAAGTCCATTTTCTCAACCTGAAGAATGATTACGTCATCCTCTTTAAGGAGACCTTCCTCTGCCTCTGTGATAACGATTTCATTTACAGGAACATATCTGTAGTCGATAAGTACTTCGCTTATCTTAGCTTCTACCGTGTAAGGAGCTACAACTGTTGCAACTGTGAATTCAACGTCGTCAAGTTCTCCGCCGAGTGTTACTTCTACATCGCCTTCAAACCAAGGAGCAGCTGAAAGGATAAAGCTGATTTCCATATCTGTTTCATCAGATTCATCTTTTTCGCCATAGTTATAAATCTTTACAACATTTTCATCGATTTCATATTTAAATTCATAGTCATCATCGTCTTTTTGTACACCTTTAACATTAATATCTACAACTTCAATACCATCAGGGAATGTAAATGTAGCTTTTCTTGATGTGTTAAGGATATCGCCTGTGTTCTCTTCGATGTAAACTGTTAATGATTCGCCTTCGTTGTCTTCATTGTTCTGAGGAAGCTGTCCTGCATAAAGTACAGGCAGATCGTCATAATCTACTGAATATGTAACAGCCTCTTCTACCATTCTTGCGACTTCAAGAGTAACTGTATCAAAATCTTTACTTGAAACTTTAATTTTAGCTACATCGCCGGCGTCTGTGCTTTTTGTTGTTGTAAGCTGGATTCCTCTAATAGTGATTTCTGTACAAATATTATCGTCCTTAAGCTCTGCCTTAGTAGCTTCACTAAAGCTAATTACGATTTTATCATCATCAACTGTAATGGTCAAATCGTCAGTGTCAATATCTTGGTTTGCAAAATTTACTTTAATCTTACTTTCGGCTGTAAAACCAGTTACAAACTCATAGTTTCCTGTAAGTTTAAGTGTAATATCTGCACCGGTAAGCTCCATAGATGTAAGCTCTACGATTGTAATATCTTTAAGAGTCTTTGTATCGTCTGATGAGTCTTCAACAAAAGTCTTAACTCCTTCAATCTCGATTTCAACATCTCCATCATAAGCTGTAGCGATTACGCATGACTTTGTTGTAAAGTTGGGAATGTTGCTGCTGAATTTAGCAATTACATCGCCTTCGTCAATAGCATATGCGTAAATTGTAAGTACACAAGCTTCGTCAGAGTCATTAAAAATATTTGCATTCAATGTTACAGTAGCTGTTGTATCGTTTAAAACTTCAACATTTATGACGCCTTTACCATTGGGATATTCAGTATTTCCTTTGCTAGTTGTGTCATTGTCCATATAATAGTAATCGTCATCAACTGTACTTTCTGTAAAATAACCGTTTGTCAGTTTAAGAGTAATATCAAAAACTTCAATTTCGTTACCATTAACATCTGTACCCGTATATGTGTTTGTTACTTTAACTGTATCATCGTCTCTTGTGAGCTCTACTCTTGACTCAAATGGATAGTCATCGCCAATGCCTGTAGAGATTTCATCAACAGCTGTTAACTTAGTGGATGCGAACGCCGTCATGGGAACCATGGCAACAGTCATGATCGCAGCCATTAATAAGGCTAATTTCCTCTTCATTTTGTTGTCCTCCTTTTTAGTTTTTTTGCTGGGATTTTATCCCTGATTTTACAAAATGAATCTGTACAAGAAAGGGTTTAAGATGTCTACGGATATGCCTAATCTGTAACAATATCGTGATACGTCAGGTAATGTCGGGGTGCCTGTGCACCGCAATATTGTTCCGGACTGGCACGCCATGTCCTTCTAAACTGTTCTTGCAATTAGGATTATATCAGAAATCAAATTAATTTCAAGAGGAAATGCAATCTTGTAACATACTTGTAACAATGCTGAAAAATTCGTAACAAAACTCATTATATAGGATTAATTTTAGGGTTTAAAATTTACATTTATTGTACTGTTTAACATTTATTGTCAGCCGGCCTACGCCCGGCCATTGCCATGAACTAGGCCACCGCCTCGAACAGCTGTCAAGACCTCAGCCGCCCGAGGAATTCATTTCCGAGGGTGTCAAGGCATAAAACGTATCCAATATAAAAGTAAATGTTTCGATGGTTTTACGGAACATTTGCTTTTATCTCCGTAACAAGCTGAAAGCCATCAGGATTTCAGCTTAAGCGGCTCTGCCGCTTTTAAGACCTTGAGGCTCTGCCTCAAACTCCGGCAGGGATATTATCCCTGCACCCTTC
>JAJQDF010000297.1:0-2623 GCA_021202325.1 Clostridiales bacterium
AAAAAAGACTTGACAACAATGGGTATTCTTCGCTATACTCCCACGACACGACACGTACGGCTAATTGTGCCAATTTGTGCTGTGGAAAATTTAATACTGAACTGGAAGAGTGCATAAACTCATGGTAATTCATGACTTTTATGCACTTTTTTGTCGTCGTTTTTGCGTAAGCAAATAGGTGCGTTAGCACTTTGTAATGGCAATTTTAGAGGAACGGAGGTATGAAAAAATGAAGATAAAAGGAAGGATAATAAGCCTGCTAACGGCTGCGGCGATGATAATGGCGATGGCGCCGCAGATAACTGTGTTTGCGGATACTACTACTGAGACATATGGCGGTATTACAATTACGACTGATGATGGAAATTTCAGTTATGATAGTAATAACAATGTAATTACTATAGAGAGTGGCGGCACATACACTATCAAAGGCGAAAGCTCAACGGAAACAACAGTAACAATAAAGATAACAGCAAGTGATAGCAAAGCTGTAACGATCACACTTGAAAATGTGGACATTTCTAGCTCCACTAAATCACCACTTGAGATAGATACAACCAGTAATGTCACAATAAAGCTTAGCGGAACCAACACCCTCGATGCAAGCGGAGCCAAATATAAGGCCGGTTTGCAGAAAACCTCGACCGGCAACACACTTACAATAACAGGTGATGGCTCACTGACTGCAAAGGGCGGAACTAATGCCGCAGGCATCGGCGGCGGCAATGGCAAAGATGGAAGTAGTATTACCATAAGCGGCGGTACAATTGAGGCTACCGGCGGAACCGATGCCGCAGGCATTGGCGGCGGTTATGGCGGCAATGGCAGTAATATAACTATAAGCAGTGGCACAGTAACAGCTAACGGTAGTTATGGTGCTGCAGGTATCGGCGGTGGATGTGCTATGCAGCAAGCGGGAAATTACATAGGCGGCAATGGCAACTATATTAAGATAATCGGCGGTACTGTTACAGCCACCAGCGAAGGCAATTATAACGGCGGAGCTGGCATCGGCTGTGGTTATGGTGGCTCTGCTAATGATATTACAATAGGCGGTGGAACTGTTACTGCTACGGGAGGTCCTAACTCAGCAGGCATAGGTGGTGGTTCTTGGTGCAGTGCTGATAAAATAACCATAAGTGGTGGTACAGTTAATGCAACCGGCAACAGTGATGGTGCAGGCATTGGCGGCGGTTGTCAACAAATAGTCACCAATATAGAGATAAGCGGCGGATATATAACGGCTACTTCAAATAATGGTTCAAATATAGGC
This sequence comes from Clostridiales bacterium, assembly GCA_021202325.1. Taxonomy (GTDB): domain Bacteria; phylum Bacillota; class Clostridia; order Lachnospirales; family Anaerotignaceae; genus Metalachnospira. Next base: position 1,274 of record JAJQDF010000297.1, read on the forward strand.
AGTGGTTATAATGCCAGTGGTACATCAACTGTAACGATAACAGGCGGATATTTTGCCGACAGTAATGCAACTATAGGAGAGAGTGGCACGGGCAAAGTTTACAGCTGTGATGTTAAGAGTGGTTACGCAGTATATGCTAACGTAGAGGATACGAAAGATGAATACCATGCACGTGTTTTGTCTGCAAGTTCAACGTTTACAGTGACCTATAGTTTGCCCAGTGGCGTAACAGGTACTGCACCAACAGACAACAACACATATAAGTATGGTACACCCGTGTCTGTCAGCGAAAGCAAACCTTATACAAAGGACGGCTATGTACAGGTAGGCTGGGTATTGTCTGAGGACGATGATGAGGCGCTGACAAGCTTTGACATTTACGACAATACAACGCTCTATCCTCTTTTTAAGAGACAGTTTACAAAAAGCGACGAAGATACGAGTATTACGCTTACATATGGTGAGCAAATTACGGATATAGACTTAGAAAATTACTTGAAGTTTGTAGATAATTCGACATTCTCTTCCACTGACGGAGAGTTTTCATTCGCTTTGGCAACAGGCAGCGAACTTCCGGCAGGGCTAGAACTCAATAACGGAGTTATTTCCGGCACACCTACTGTGGTGATGGAGGCAACAGAAGTCAAATTTACAGTGACTGATGAAACTCCATATTATGTAATGACGGCTTCACTCGATCCTGATCCAGCTACTGTTTCGGCAACATTGACACTTACGTTTACGGTAAATAAGGCAACGCCGACGGTCACTGCCCCGACAGCAAACGATCTTACATACACAGGCTCGGCGCAGGCACTTGTTACGGCAGGAACAACAACCGGCGGAGAAATGCAGTACGCCCTGAGTGAAACCGGCGATTATTCAGCAGAAATTCCTACAGGCACAGATGCCGGAGAGTATACGGTTTATTATAAGGTAGTCGGTGATGATAACTATAATGATTACACGCCGGCAGACAACAGCGTAAGCGTGACAATTTCCAAGACCACGCCGACGGTCACTGCCCCGACAGCAAATACACTTACATACAACGGCTCGGCACAGGAGCTTGTTACGGCAGGCTCGACAACCGGCGGAGAAATGCAATACAGTACGGATAATTCAACTTGGAGTGCGGATATTCCTACAAAAACGGATGTTGGTACATACACAGTGTACTATAAGGTTGTGGGCAACGATAACTACGAAGACGCAGACGGCAGTTCGGTAACAGTGACGATTTCCAAGGCAACACCGACAGTCACTGCGCCGACAGCAAACACACTCACATACACCGGCTCGGCACAGGAGCTTGTTACGGCAGGCTCGACAACCGGCGGAGAAATGCAA
>JAJQDF010000297.1:2723-4504 GCA_021202325.1 Clostridiales bacterium
TTCCTACAAAAACGGATGTTGGTACATACACAGTGTACTATAAGGTTGTGGGCAATGATAACTACGAAGACGCAGACGGCGGTTCGGTAACAGTAACGATAGCAAAGAAGAGTTCATCCTCTTCCGGCGGAAGCTCTCACAGCTTATCACAGACAACATCGTCAAAGAGTGACACAACCGACACGGCAAGCCCTACCGGAGCAAGCTCCGGCACGACCGATACGACGGAAAATACAGACTACATTATCGGCGGAGATGGAAGCACAGAGACATCAGTCTTCACCGATGTAGACTCAACAAATCAATACAGCGAGGCAATAGACTATGTGGTTTCAAACGGCCTTATGGCGGGCACAAGTGCCACGACATTTGAGCCGGAGGCTGCCCTCACCAGAGGAATGATTGTTACCATACTGCACCGTTTGGAGGGCGAGCCTGAGAGCGACGCTGATCACGGCTTCCACGATGTACACGACAGCGCATGGTATGCCGAGGCGGTTGCTTGGGCGGCGGAAATTGGCATTGCGTCAGGCTATGGCGACGGAAGCTTCGGCCCCGAGGATGCAATCACAAGGGAGCAGTTGGCGGCGATACTTTACCGATATGCCGAGTATAAGGGATATGATGTTTCGACAATGGCAGGCCTTGGCGGATATACTGACTCGCACGAGATAGGCGATTGGGCGGTTGCCGCAATGCAATGGGCTAATGCAAATGGTCTGCTGGATGTGAAGGGATTTTCGTCCATTGAGCCAAAGAGCGAGGCTAGCCGTGCTGAGACTGCTTCAACGTTGATGACATTTGTAGAGAATATAACAAAATAAATTGGCAAAAAATAAAGCGGAGTCTTAGGATTCCGCTTTTTGCGACTTTGTATGACTTAATAGCTAAGGTATAGAAAAGCGTAGCTTTTTGAGGATAGGTGCAGGGATGATATCCCTGCCGGAGTTTGAGGCAGAGCCTCAAGGTCTTCAAACTTTTAAAAATATTTAAAAGACTAAAACCTTTCGAACTTTTTGAAAAAAGTTCGATAAAAACTTTTTGCCGAAAAGCTACGCTTTTCTACTTACACTAATTTTTAGGTTTACATAATTCAAAGCAGTGGCCGTTCGAGGAATTCACTTCCGAGGACGTCTATGCCTTAAACACAGCCAATGCAAATTGAAAAGTTTCTCCGGAACTTTTCGATTTGCTTCCAACAATAAAACGGAATCTCCCAAGATTCCGTTTTAGCGGCCCAGCCGCAAAACAAGCTGAAAGCCATCAGGATTTCAGCTTAAGGCCCTCTCCGCCAGCTCCTTCAGTATAATTGACTCCGTGCCCATTCTTATGACGGCATCGCTTATGTTCTTATACTCGATGGCCGAATACTTCTCAACAACTTCCTTTGCGGTATTTTTATAATATTTCACGTAGCTGTTGTATATTTCTTTCAGGCTGCCCTCATCTTCAAAATCAGGCAGAATACTCTTTATAGTAGCTATGCTGAATGTCTGCTTCATCAGGCATACCAAAACCAAATAGACCAAGTGCTTCTTTGAATATCTTTTCTTGACCGGCGGCGGCACAACCTTCATCTTAACATAGTTGTTAATCATATTTTTTGTAATTGCTTCCTTCTTATCGCTTTCTTCATTATCTACGCCAAAATATTGGTTTAAAAGCATTATTACCTGATCCATGTACAGCTCCAGCTGAGGCATTTCCTCCCAACTGGGTATATTGATTCTTTCTATTTCCATGCCGGCTTTCTGCAGCTTTTCCTTTAAGTCTTCCATAAT
>JAJQDF010000111.1 GCA_021202325.1 Clostridiales bacterium
ATTAAAAATCTCTGTCCTGGATAAATCAAATCCGGGTTATCAATTTTTTCCTTGTTGAGCTTCACAATGCCGTCAACTGTCGTATGATATTTCTTGGCTATATCCCAAAGAGTATCACCCTTTTTAACCGTATATATTACCGCTCCGCCCTTAAAGGCAGCGCTTTCGTCAGCCTCCGTTTCGGTTATGTCTACAATTATACCGCAGGTTTTGTTTTCGCAGGCCGCCGCATCAAAACTTATGGTTAGCCTTATTTCGGCCTCCTTTTCGGACAGCATACTAAAACTGATATCTTCTATTTCGGTTATGACATCAAACGTCATGCCTTCCTCGGCGCCCTTTATTTCTATCCCTTGGGAAAAGGGCACAGCCGTTTCCATTACCCTCAGCGGCTCGGTGTCGTCCTTGGCTATATACATCACTTTTATGTCGGCGGTGCCTTCGGCAGTGATTATGCTGTCGTTTACCACAGTTCTGCCGTTTCTTATGCTTCCCCATACCTTCACAATCTGCATAATGCCGGGCCCGCCGTTTTCAACAACGGCATTTCCCCTGAATGTGCCTTGGGCACGATTCCTGCCGTACAGCTCAATATAGGCGGCATTCTGTCTTGCTATATCCAGTTTGGAGGACAGGGAGTAGGCATCCTCAAGTATTGTGTTGCTTTCCCTCACAAATGTTTTAAGCACCGCTGCCACGGTTATTTCCATCTCTATAGCTCTTGGCTCTCCGTTGGAGTCAGCCTCCGCCTCAGCCTTTACTTTGACCGGCTTCATCCTCGCCATGCAGAACATATCCTCACCGTATGACGGTACATCCACAGTCCCGTTGAATGGCAGTGAAAATTCAGCCGAATCCGTTTCAAATTTCTCTCCCGTACTTATGTATATGATGTTTATCTTGAAATCGCCTTTAAGGAAGGCCATTCCATCGTTTACTCTAACCTCCCTATGGCATATTTCGGCCGTGGCCTCCAGTATCTCGGCAATATCAGGCTTTCCTGCCGGCAGTTTGAATTCCTCTCTGACCGTAAACTCCTCCGCAGTTCTTTCCTTTACATCGCAGTATGATATGGTGCCTGTCTTGCTCTGCAGTCCTTCTCCGCCGCTTACGGCGCTTACCGCCTCAACGGTACTGCTGTCCGTCCATGAGGCCTTTACGGCAGTGACCGCCTTTACATTTATTTTTCTATCATTTACAAGCCTGTAGTCGGTATGTATTATTTCAGCAGCGGCATCGACATCGCTGCTTTCGCTCACTCCTTCAAGGGCTATGTAGTCCTCAATAGTAAATTCCGACCTCATGGAGCTGAGCGGCCTTTCGGTTTTCTTGCCGTAGTAAAGCACCGATACAATGAGCCTTCCGGAAAAGCTTATCCTTCCGTTTTCGGCCTTGACCTTATCAATTATGACGTCCTCGTCGGCCTTAAGTATCTGATATATATCCGGGTTCACATCCGGAACTATCATGTCGCCCTCCGTGAGAAGCTGTATGCTGTCGCCGTTTCCCCTGTTCACCAATGTGATTTTCTCCGCTTTTGTTTCCAATGGCATAAAAATAACCTCCCAACTGTATTCTATATATAAATATAGTCGCCGGGAGGTTTTTTATGCTTATAAATCAGCTCTGAAGGCCGTCTTTCAGAATATGGTTATTTCGTTGAAGGGATAAAATCTTAATATAACTCTGCCGTAAATTTCGCTTTCGCTGACTGTTCCGAAAATCCGGCTGTCTGTGCTGTGTTCTCTGTTATCACCCATCACAAATACGCTGTCCTCTGGCACAACAAGATATACCTCGCCCTCTGTTTCGCCGACGACATAGTCCTCATCCAGAAGCTCGCCGTTTACATATACTTCGCCGTTTGTTATATACACTGTGTCACCCTCAACGGCAATAACCCTCTTTATCATATTTTCATCGTAATCCTGTTCGTCAAATACGACCAAATCGCCCCGGTCATAAAGTCCGGCATATGCCGCAAACCGGCATATGGCTACTCTATCTCCGTCCTGAACCGACGGCGACATGCTTATGCCCTCTACCTTGGCAGGCCACAGAAAAAAGAACATAATAAGGAGTATAACTCCAGCTTCAAGTATGGACTGTCCCCATTCCCATATTGCTTTGTTCTTTTTTCCGCCCATACTCCACCTGCTCTCTTATAAAAAGAGAAGGCCGGTACCTTGCCTTCGCAAGTCCGGCTTTCCCGCATACTTTTATTATTAGTTTATGACCACCGTAATTGTCGGTGTATCTCCCACCAGTGAAACGCCGTCGGGGAGAACAAATCTCAGCGGAACATCCTCATATGTTCCGGCCTCATATCCGCTTAAGTTTACATAAGCCTTAATGTCATCGGTGTCAAGCTCTGATATTATGCTGTCCTTTCCGCTGACTGTAACAGTTACTTCATCGTCCCGGATTTCGGCAAACAAGCCCTCATCCAGTGTTCCGTTGTCGGTTATATCCTCTGCATAGATTGTTATATCCGCAGTCGTTTCCTCTTCGATTGTCACGGTTACTGTCACCGTTTCCGAAGGCCCTATTGTTCTGACTCCCTCCGGCAGATATGCACCTATATTAAAGGTCTGTATTACGCTCTCATCGGCATCGCTTACATCAATATCCGGAAGCACGATAGACGTGAGTGCCGCCAAATCATCGGCATTTCCGGCCACATCAATGCTGCTTGGCGATATAAGCACCTCGGTAATCTCATAGCCATCGGTTGCTTCACCGCTTACATCTGCCGTAATGCTTACCTGCTTCATATCATCTATGCTAACCCTTATGGAAACCTCATTGGAGCTGAATGTTACATTGTCCACCACGTTGCCCTCGGCATCATAGGCCACCGGCGTAACCGTAAATACTGAATCGCCGTCTATCGTTTCAGGAGAAACCTCGGCTCTTACCTCGGAAATGCTGTTGACAATGCTCTTGGCGCCGTAGGCCGTAATGGTGCTTGGCGATACCGCCGCATTTATAAGGTTCTGCATACCTTCATCACCGTAGTTTACAACGGTATTTATCTCAAAGTCCTTATTTATATATGGCTGAATGTCAACCGATACCGTCTGAATAGATTTATAGAGTATCTCAAAGCTGTTGTTTACCGAGCTTGGTATAACAATATCAACAGCTACGTTGACCGGATCTCCGTCATAGGAATATATAACGTCGCTCAAATCTACAACTGCCTGAACCTTAGTACTGCTCTGTGAAAGTCTGTCCAGGGCAAGCCTCTGTCCTCTGAGACGGACGCTGATTCTTGTGGAACTTATTTCATCCTCGTTTACTACTACGTATCCTCTCTCGAAGAGCGCTTCCGCATTCTGGAGCTTTATTGTTGTAGTATAAGTTCTTGATTCTGTAGGATTCTCAGTATTTATTACCATGAACCACAGTCCAATGGCAATGGCAAGGGAAAGGAGCTTCCAGCCGATATCCTTAGTGAATTTCTTACTGATTTTCATTGTCGGACCGCCTGCCTTTCCACCACAGAATTTTCTTTTTCGCATTTCCGTTTTCGTTTCCCGATACGGAAAGCATTTTTCTCAGCTCATCGGAAGTAATATTTCTGTATATAACTCCGCCCCTTGCAAGGGATATATAGCCCGTTTCCTCCGAAACAACAACTATGTCGGCATCGGAAACCTCGCTTGCGCCTATGGCCGCCCTATGCCTTGTTCCAAGCTCCATGCTTACCTTGTTTTCGGTGAGCGGCAGGAAACATGCCGCGGCAGCAACTCTGTTGTTTCTTATAACCACAGCACCGTCATGGAGAGGAGTATTATGCTCAAATATGTTTATGAGAAGCTGGCTTGTAACAATGGCATCAACGGGAATGCCCGTACGGATATGATCCCCCAGGGGAACCTTCCTTTCCACAAGGATAAGGGCGCCGGTTTTGACACTGGCCATTTTTTTGCAGGCCGTAACGATTTCCTCAATTGTTCTGGCATCGTCGCCATCTGTCTCGTCCGCAGTCTCGAACCTGAATATATTTCTGACAAGCCTTCCGTTTCCGAGCTGTTCAAGAACCTTCCTGAGCTCCGGCTGGAACAATATAACGAACGCTATAATTCCGACAGATATAGTCTCGGACAATATCCAATGTATGGTATTCAACTGCAAAAGCGTGGCAAAGGCATACAGAATAAAGAACACAACGACACCCTTAAAAAGAGTCCACGCACGTGTCTCCTTAACCCAGCCAATGATTTTGTACACAATATATGCAACTATTAAAATATCCACAATGTCCAAAAAGCCGACCTCCGGCCTGACCATTGTAGTAAAATCTATGCCTCTGAAAAGATCTGCAAGGCTCTGTCCCTCCATAATCTCACCCCCACGGTAAGGACAATATTGTCTGTAAAGATAAGTATAACATATCCAATCAAATTAGAGAACCATTATTAAATTATTTTTTTCTTAAATTTTCGATTAACGTATAATCAATAGCCATGTGTGCTATACTCGGATAGCATAC
>JAJQDF010000161.1 GCA_021202325.1 Clostridiales bacterium
TAATTATATCTTACATCAGTTTGGAGGTTTACACAAACCTTGGGATACTCCCGAAATTTAAATCAGGTTTCTCTTCATTGCCGTATAAAAAATATGCTTTATTTTATTTGCGACAGGAAAAATTCCTGTAAAATTCTTTATAGTTGTAATCCCTATCCGGACGGCAGAGAACGGCAAAATCAATGGAATTGAATAATTGACTGCTGTCTTTTCCGGCATAGCTGAAGTCTTTAATTGCTTTATCAAATAAATCGGAAACGACGGCTGCATCATTACCGAATACACCACATCCGAAAGCGCCGAGTATCAAATTACGGTAGTTTTGAGATGCCGCAACTAATAGCATTCCTTGGATACGATTATAAAGCATATTCTCATATTCCTGCTTGCTCATTCCTTCCAGTCCCAAGCGTACCATTGGTGCGGAACAGCTCATTATGGAAATAGGGAAGGGCTCAGAGATAATTTCTGAGGATGAATCTTTTATGACTTCCACATTAGGGGAGATTATAACTGCATCTGAACCCATTCTAGTCTTAAGTGCGTTATTATAGTCATAATATTTTTTTGCGCTTTCGCTTTCCAAAGACAGCAGGAGTGATGTCCTGCGGCAAAGGTCCTCCTCTTGGGCACTGGCTCCGTTTCGAGTTTGGCCGCCGGATTGGGTAGCGCTGGCAAGATTGAGTACAAGTACCTTAGGAGAAGCTTCTCCGCTTATTTTTAATTCCTGATACTTTTTCTGAGCCAGTTCAAGCGCATCCTCGTTCTCACAGCTGAAAGTACATTTAACCTCTTGGGTTTGGTTTTCGGCAGAAGGGAAGCAGGATTCTTTATCAGCCCTTAATGAGGCGATATCATTAGGCAAATAAACTAAAGCTTTTTTCATTTGTTCCGAAGTAAATTGAAGCTTTACATACTGTCCTTCCTTTTCATAACAGCCTTTATCAAGAATATTCAATGTATCTTCCAGTATTTCAATATTCTTTTTCTTACGCATTTCTTTTTGGCGTTCCCTCTCCTGAATTTCTTCCTCGGAAAGTCCACGATATTCCGCTTCACGCATTTTTGCCGCCAACTGCATCAATCGTTCGTTTTCGGATAATTCTTTTCCATTTTCAGCCATTTTGCTCACGCCTTTCTTTCAGCTTTTTGAATACGCTGTCGCAATCTTCACGGATGTTTAAATCCGCAGCACTGTCAAAACCTGTGTGTCCGGGGTTTATTTGCACAATTACGGCATCCCTTCTTCGGTAGTCCCAGTAAGCACCTCCGTAATAGCCATGGGTACCAATAACAAGTATAAGATCTGCCTTTGAAATCCAATCCTGGGCCTTTTCTACGCCTTCATCCCAAAGACTGATATGGCTGTAAAGCTCCCAGGGGAGAATGCTTCCTCCGCAGGATTCACACTTTGGCAGTTCTTCTTGGTTCCATATTTCATAGCCATCATAGTGGCGTCCGCATTTAGAACAGCGGTTTATTTGAAAACCGCCTTGAATTTCAGCTACATTTTTTGAACCGGCTATTGTATGCATACAATCCTCGTTCGTCGTAATAATGCCTGTCAGCTTACCTTCTGCCTCCAAGTCACGCAGTGCATAGTGGCTGTAGCTGGGCCTGTAGCTATGCATAGCTTTGACATAAGAACGTAAGAAAGAATCAGTCCCAAAGCCTGCGGAGCGAACCGTTTTGGACAGCTGGCTGTAAGTTATGCCTCCGCCTGCAAGGGAAATTCCTGCGCCTGTTATAGCGACCATACTTTTGCTTGAGTCTATATAATCTGAAAGCTGCTGTATTTTATCTGTATCACCTTTGGAAAATCTCATAATTCTACACACCTATCTATTTTTAGTCCGAATTTCATTCAGCTTTTTAAATACAGTATCGCAGTCATCTCTAATGTTTAAATCGGCAATTCTGTCAAAACCGGTATGTCCTGGATTTATCTGCACAATAGCGGAATCCTTTCTACGATAGTCCCAGTAAACTCCGCCGTAATTGCCATGTGTTCCTATAACAAGAATCAAGTCTGCCTTAGAAATCCATTTTTGAGCCTTTCGAACATCGTCCTGCCAAAGGCCGATATGGCTGTAAAGCGGCCAAGGGAGAATCTCTCCGCCGCAGTATTCACAACGGGGTAAGTTTTCTTTATCCCATATCTCATAGCCGTCATAATGTCTTCCGCAGTCAGCACAGCAGTTAACCTGAAGACTGCCTTGTATTTCTGCAACATTTATAGAGCCCGCAATAGTGTGCATACAGTCTACATTTGTTGTAATAATTCCGGTGAGCTTTCCTTCTGCTTCTAAATCCCGCAAAGCATAGTGACTGTAGCATGGCTTATAGGAAAACATATTATCAAGGTATGTCGGCAAAAATGAACTATAATCATCACCCGGTCTCATCCTTCTGCCTCCGGAAAAGAACATTTGTCCATATGTCATGCCTCCGCCCGGAACAGAAATGCCGGCACCGGTTGTAGCAACAATGCAGCTGCTTCGGTCAATATAATCGGCCAGCTGTTGTATTTGATCCATACTCCTGCCTCCTTTAAAAAAGCCCATATGAACACTCCCTTTATCCGTTCAAAACCGCATCAAAGACTTCTGCAGCATCAGCCCTTATATTTAAATCTGCTATTCTATCAAATTCTGTTTCCGAAGGATTGACCTGCACAAGCTTTGTTTCCGGCCCCATTTTGCTCAAATATTCATTGCTGCGGAAGCCGGTTGTGCCGATGACAATTACTAAATCAGCCTCAGCAATCATATCAATGGCCTTTTTCATGTTTTCTCTTAAGACAGTATCTCTAATTTTAGCATCGGTACAGAAGCTTGTAGGCATTATCGGAGCACCGCATTTTGGACAGCGGGGCATATGTCCCTGATTCCAAACCGTATAATCATAGCAGAGATTTCCGCATTCTATGCAGATGTTGTCACGAAAACTGCCCTGAAATTCTACAACATTTTGAGAACCGGCAATAGTATGCAGGCAGTCAAGGTTTTGAGTAACAATACCGTAAAGCTTTCCCTGTTTTTCCAATTCGGCCAGCTGTTTATGGACAGCGCTAGGACCTTTTTCAAATGTAGCATCGAGGAAAGAATCCTTCATAACTTCATAGAATCTTTCGGGATATTTGCGTATATATTGGGCGGAAAAAATTCGTCCGGCATTGAGTCTGCCGACGCTTTGCTTAAATCTGCGCATGCCGTAAAGATATGAAATTCCTGCTCCTGTGACAGCAACGGTTTTTTCGCTCTGATCAATGTATTCCTTTAACTGGCTGTATTCAGATTTCATTCTAAATCTCCTCCTAACCACTGTTTGATTTTGTTCTCATCAAGTTTATTAAGCCTAAGTCCTGAATGAACATTAGCGCCTTTGCAGGCCTTTTCCAATTGTTTCACTGCATCTTCCGGACCGCTTGTACCGCTGGTGCAGAAAGGATAAACTTCTTTTCCGCTGAAGTTATATTGCGATATAAATGACATGACCAACTGCGGACATTTGCTGTACCAAATAGGAAAACCAAGCATTATGCGGTCATAAGAGTCAAAGTCATTTACTTTGTCCAAGACCTGCGGAAGCTCGTTGTTTTTAAATTCTTTTCTGGCAATGCCAAGTGCTGTTAAGTAATTGCCGTAATTCTTTTCACCCTTTATTTCAAATAAATCTCCGTTTATAATTTTTTGAAGTCCTTCGGCTGCCTTTTTTGTTGCGCCGGATCTTGAATAATAAGCAATCAATGTTTTCATTGTTTTTCCCTCCAAATTTGATTAAACAGCAACACCCATCGGAGGGGGAGACTCTCCGGTGGGTGCCGCTTGATGTATATAATTAAATATAGTTGATACTAAGTGAAACAGACAATTCCCTTGCCTGTGCTTCACCGCTTAAGCTGTAGCCGATTGCTGCGGCAGAAACAGGTCTGAATCCTTCAGGGATACCCATTTTAGCGCACATTTCTTTGTTCCTGGAAAGAGCCTGGGCGGGACCCCAAAGATAAATATTATCTACTCCGGCATCTGTGGCTGCTATCAGCATATTTTCAATAACACAAGCAGTGTTGGCAAATTCAATGCTTGGAGCCATTTGCTTTTCCGAAGCGGAAACAAATATAACTACAGGTGCGCCGTAGAAGAAATCACGTTCTTCAATATTCATAGCTGCGGCGGTTGACTTATTTATTTCATCAAGAATTTCTTTATTGCGGCAAACCGTAAGATGAAGGGATTCTCTCTTATTGGCACCGATGGGAGCTTGGCAGCCCGCCTTTACAATCATATCAACAATGTCATCAGGCACTGCTTTATTTGGATCAAAATCTCTGGTTGACTTTCTTTTTGCAATAGCTTCTAATGTTTCCATAAAAACGCCTCCTAAATGTAATCTGAATAATTACATTATAGTGCCTATTAAATGTAAAGTCAATAGTTACATTTGATTTTTAAGAAAATATCTGTTATACTTTCAATC